>JBFGOX010000560.1:0-2218 GCA_041565015.1 Burkholderiaceae bacterium | reverse complement strand
GCGACGATCGGATGGGCCAGGTCCAGGCCCAGGTAACGGGTACGTAGATCGACGCTCATTCTGCGGCCTCCTCCGTCTTGGCTGCCGTGGGTTTGTCTTCGCCCGCTTTCGACGGACCGGCAGCGCCGTGCTCGTCGGTCACCACGCGGTGCACGCCGGCGATCTGCTCGTACAGCTGCCAGCGCGCGTCGGCATCGTGCTGCGCCGCCTTCATCAGCTGCTTGGCGCGCGCCGGGTCGGCCTGCGCCAGCATCGCGTAGCGGCCCTCCTTCATCGCCACCTGCTCGAGCGGCAGCGTCGGCTTGCGCGAATCGAGCTTCAGCGGCTGGTCGGCCCCGCCCATGCCGAGCCGCGGATCGTAGTGGTACAGCGTGAGATACCCGCTCTTGACCAGGTCGCGCTGGTGGCTCATGCCGGTGGTCATGTCGATGCCGTGCGCGATGCAGTGGCTGTAGGCGATGATCAGCGATGGCCCCGGCCACGATGCCGCCTCCTGGAAGGTGCGCACCGTCTGCACCGGGTTCGCGCCCATTGCCACCTGCGCCACGTACACGTTGCCGTAGGCCATGGCGATCATGCCGAGATCCTTCTTGCCGATCGACTTGCCGGCGGCGGCGAACTTGGCCACCGCCCCCCGCTGTGTGGACTTCGACGCCTGGCCGCCGGTGTTCGAATACACCTCGGTGTCGAGCACGAGGATGTTGACGTTCTTGCCCGAAGCGAGCACGTGATCGAGCCCACCGTAGCCGATGTCGTAGGCCCAGCCGTCGCCGCCGACGATCCAGACGCTGCGCACGACCAGGTTGTCGGCCACCGCGAGCAGCCGCCCCGCCTCGGGAAAACGCAGCGCCGGCAGGATGCTCTTGAGCTGCTTGACGCGCTCGCGCTGCTGCTTGATCTGCTCGTCGTTGTCCTGCGGCGAATGGAGCAGCGCGTCGGCCAGTTCGGCGCCGATCTCGGCGCGCAGTTCGCGCACCAGCAGCTTCGCCAGATCGCGCTGCGCGTCGATCGCCAGCCGCATGCCCAGCCCGAATTCGGCGTTGTCTTCGAACAGGCTGTTGGCCCAGGTCGGGCCCTGGCCGTCGGCGTTCTTTGCATAGGGCGTGGTCGGCAGGTTGCCGCCGTAGATCGACGAGCAGCCGGTGGCGTTGGCGATCATCAGGCGGTCGCCGTACAGCTGCGACAGCAGCTTCAGGTACGGCGTTTCGCCGCAGCCGGTGCAGGCGCCCGAGTATTCGAACAGCGGCTGGCGCAGCTGCGAGCCGCGCAGGCCGTCGATCGTCTCGAACGACGGCCGCACTTCGGGCAGGCTGAGGAAGAACTCGTAGTTGGCGCGCTCGGCCTCGAGGTGCTCGAGCTTCGGCGCCATGTTGATCGCCTTGTGCTTGACGATCTCCTTGCTGCGCGACGGACAGACGTCGACGCAGATGCCGCAGCCGGTGCAGTCCTCCGGCGCGACCTGCAGGCTGTAGAGCATGCCGTCGAGCGGGCCGCCGTCCTTGCGCGCCCACGGCACCGCCTTGAAGGTCGACGGCGCGCGCTCCATCTCCTCCGGCGAGAACACGTTCATGCGGATCGCCGCGTGCGGACAGGCGAGCGGGCAGATCGCGCATTGCGTGCAGACCTTCGGGTCCCAGATCGGGATCTCGTGCGCGATGCTGCGCTTTTCCCATTGCGTGGTCGCGGTCGGAAAGGTGCCGTCGACCGGCATCGCCGAGACCGGCAGCAGGTCGCCCTTGCCGTCCATCATCATTGCCGTCACGCGCTGGACGAAATCGGGCGCGACGCGCGGGACGATCGGCCGGCGCGTCAGCAGCGAATCGGCGCGTCCCGGCACCTTGACTTCGCGCAGTGCCGCCAGCGACGCATCGACGGCGGCGAAGTTGCGGTTCAGCACCGTCTCGCCGCGCTTGCCGTAGGTCTTGCGGATCGCGTCCTTGATCTTCTCGATCGCCTCCTCGCGCGGCAGGATGCCGGAGATGGCGAAGAAGCACGCCTGCGTCACCGTGTTGATGCGGCCGGCCAGGCCCGCCTGTTTGGCAACCGCCAGCGCATCGACGACGTAGAACTTCAGCTGCTTGTCCAGGATCTGCTGCTGCGCCTCGCGCGGCAGCTTGCTCCAGACCTCGTCCGGGCCGTACGGGCTGTTCAGCAGAAAGGTCGCCCGGTTGCGCGCCAGCCCGAGCACGTCGAGCTTCTCCATGAACTCGAACTGGTG
>JBFGOX010000559.1:0-2224 GCA_041565015.1 Burkholderiaceae bacterium | reverse complement strand
CGCGCAGCTGCTGGCCGCGCGCGGCACGTCAACGGCGCGCGTGCGTGAACTGCTCGCCCATGCCGACGTGATGCCGGTGCTGACCGCGCACCCGACCGAAGTGCAGCGCAAGAGCATCCTCGACACCGAGCGCGACATCGCCGCCGCGCTCGATCAGCGCGACACGTCGGTAGCGCTCGGCGACGGCGTCGCCGCAGCCGCAGCCGAGCAGCGGCTGGCCACGCTCGTCGCCACGCTGTGGCTCACCCGGATGCTGCGCCCGGCCAAGCTCACCGTCTTCGACGAGATCCACAACGCGCTTGCCTACTGGCGGACGACCTTCGTGCCGGAGATCCCGCGCCTGTACGAGCAGATCGAGACCACGTTCGAGACGCCGGCCGTGCCCTCGTTCCTGCGCCTCGGTTCGTGGATCGGCGGCGACCGTGACGGCCATCCGCAGGTCACCGCCGAAACGATGGCCACCGCGCTGGCCGCCCAGTCGCAGCTGATGTTCGAGCATTACGCCGCGCAGGTGCATGCGCTCGGCGGCGAACTGCCGGTATCGGCCACGCTGACGCGCTTCGACGCGGCGCTGGAACGGCTGGCAGCGCGCAGCCCCGACCGCACCACGCATCGTCTCGATGAGCCTTACCGTCGGGCCCTCACCGGCGTGTATGCGCGGCTGCTGGCCACCGCGCATGCCATCGGCTTCGATCTGCGGATGCGGCCGGCGCTCGGCGCGGCTGAACCGTATGCCGCAGCCGCCGACTTCGCCGCCGACCTGCGTGTCATCGCCGACTCGCTCGCCCATCACGGCACCGCGGCCCTGGCCCGTCCACGCCTGCAGCCGCTCGTGCGCGCGGTGGACGTGTTCGGATTCCACGGCGCCACGCTCGACCTGCGGCAAAGCTCCGACGTGCTCGAGTCCGTGGTCGCCGAGCTGCTGGCCGCCGCCGAAGTCAGTGCCGATTACCGCAAGCTCGACGAGGCCCAGCGCGTGAAGCTGCTGGTGCGCGAACTGGCGCATACGCGGCCGCTCGTTTCGCCGCACCTTGCCTACGGCGAACGCACGCGCGCCGAACTGGCCGTGTTCGACTGCGCGCGCGAGCTGCGCCGGCGCTACGGCGAGCGCGCGATCGACAAGCACATCGTCTCGCACACCGAGCGGCTGAGCGACCTGCTGGAGGTGGCGCTGCTGCAGAAGGAATGCGGACTGCTCGCCGGCAACGAACTGCGCTGTTGTGCGCTGATGGTGGTGCCGCTGTTCGAGACCATCGACGACCTGCAGCGCGCACCGCAGGTGATGCGCGAACTGCTCGAGCACCCGGGCCTGCGCCATCTGCTGGTGCCGAGCGTCGGCGGCCGGCCGACCCAGGAGGTGATGCTCGGTTATTCGGACAGCAACAAGGACGGTGGCTTTCTCGCTTCGAACTGGCACCTCTACAAGACCACGCAGCAGCTGCGCGCGCTGTTCGATCGCCATGGCGTGCGGCTGCGCCTGTTTCACGGTCGCGGCGGCACGGTCGGCCGTGGAGGCGGGCCGAGCTTTGATGCAATCCTGGCGCAGCCGCCCGGCAGTGTCGGCGGCGCGATCCGGCTCACCGAACAGGGCGAGATCATCCACGCCAAGTACGCCGATGCGCGCATTGGCCATCGGCACCTCGAATTGCTCGTCTCGGCCGTCCTGCAATCGAGCCTGCTGAACGAAAACAAACCCTCGGCAAGCGAAGCGGATTTCGAGGCCGCGCTGGAGGAAATTGCGGCGCAGGCACACCGCGCCTATCGGATGCTGATCTACGAGACCGAAGGATTCGCGGAGTACTTCTTCAGCGCCACGCCGATCAACGAGATCACCGAACTGAACATCGGCAGCCGCCCGGCTGCGCGCAGGTCGACCGGCCGCATCGAGGACCTGCGCGCGATTCCCTGGGTGTTTTCGTGGGGACAGTGCCGGCTGCTGCTGCCCGGCTGGTTCGGTTTCGGCAGCGGCATCGACGGCTTTCTGAAGGCCGGCGCCACCGCCAAGGCGCGCAAGGCGCGTGGTCAACTGCTGCGGCGGATGCTCACCGATTGGCCGTTCTTCCGCGCGTTGACCTCGAACATGGAAATGGTGCTGGCCAAAACCGACATGGGCATCGCCAGCCGCTACGCGCAACTGGCGTCCGACCGCAGGCGCGGGGCCGCGATCTTCGCGGCGATCCAGACCGAATGGAAACTGACCGTCAAGCACTGGCTGGCGATCAGT
>JBFGOX010000558.1:0-2228 GCA_041565015.1 Burkholderiaceae bacterium | reverse complement strand
GTGGCCGACGAGCTGGCCGCGTTGCAGGACCGCGTGCCGCCGTTCGACCCCGGACTGGCGGTGCGCGAGATCGAGCGCGGCCTCGGCCGCAAGCTCGACGAGATCTTCGCCAGCTTCGAGCGCAAGCCGGTGGCCAGCGCGTCGATCGCGCAAGTGCATTTCGCGGTGCTGAAGGAGGGCAAGCTGGCCGGCCGCGAGGTCGCGGTCAAGGTGCTGCGCCCGGGGATGCAGGCGGCGATCGAGAAGGACCTGGCCTTGCTCGAGGCGGGCGCGTTTCTGGTCGAGCGGCTGTGGCGCGACGGCCGGCGGCTGCGGCCGCGTGACGTGGTGGCCGAATTCGACAAGTACCTGCACGACGAAATCGACCTGATGCGCGAGGCGGCCAACGCCTCGCAGCTGCGCCGCAACTTCGCCGGCTCGCGGCTGCTGCGGGTGCCCGAGATGCACTGGGATTACTGCTGCGAAAACGTCATCGTGATGGAGCGCATGCACGGCATCCCGGTCAGCCAGATCGCGCGGCTGCGCGAAGCAGGCATCGACATCCAGCAACTGTCGGCCAGCGCGGTCGAGGTGTTCTTCACGCAGGCGCTGCGCGACGGCTTCTTCCATGCCGACATGCATCCGGGCAACATCTACGTCGGCGACCGCGGCGACGATTTCGGCTGCTGGATCGCGCTGGACTTCGGCATCGTCGGCACGCTGTCGGACAGCGACAAGAACTACCTGGCGCAGAATTTCCTCGCCTTCTTCCGCCGCGACTACAAGCGCGTGGCCGAACTGCACGTCGAAAGCGGCTGGGTACCTGTGAAGACGCGCGTCGACGAGCTCGAGTCGGCGATCCGCGCCGTGTGCGAGCCGATCTTCGACCGGCCGCTGAGGGAAATTTCGTTCGCGCAGGTGCTGCTGCGCCTTTTCGAGGCGAGCCGGCGCTTCAGCGTCGAGATCCAGCCGCAGCTGGTGCTGCTGCAGAAGACACTGCTGAACATCGAAGGGCTCGGCCGCCAGCTCGACCCGGAACTCGATCTGTGGAAGACCGCCAAGCCGTTCCTCGAGCGCTGGATGCAGGAGCAGGTCGGCTTCAAGCGCCTCGAAGACAAGCTGAAGATCGAGGCGGCGCAGTGGAGCCACCTGCTGCCGCAGCTGCCGCGGCTGGTGCACCGCGCGCTCGCCGATACGTCGCAGCAGGACCGGATGTTCGCGGAACTGCGTCGGCTGCGGCTGGAGACCGCGCGGCGCAACCGGCTGCTTTTGATCGGCGTCACGTCGTTGGCCGCGCTGGCGATCATGGCGGCGTGGGCGTTCCTCGGCATTCCGCTGCCGGGACGGTGAGCGGCAATGGGCCGATCGATGCGATCGTCTTGCATGGACGGTTGCGGCTGCCGGCGGCGCGGGCGCAGCGCGCGGCAACGGTCGCGCGCATGCGCCGGCGCGCCATGGACAACGCCCTGGCCGACACATGCCTGAGTTCAGCACCCGCGATCCGTCGCAGCCGGCGTTCTGGGACGAACGCTTCGCGGCCGACTTCACGCCATGGGACGCGCGCGGCGTACCACCGGCGTTCCGACGCTGGCTTGACCAAACCCGACCGGGCGCCGGCGCTCGCGTGCTGATCCCGGGCTGTGGCGCTGCATATGAGGCGGCCGCGCTCGACGCCTGCGGCGTCGACGTGCTGGCGATCGATTATTCGCCGGCGGCAATCGAATGCGCGCGCGGGCAGCTGCCGAAACCGCTCGCCGACCGCGTGCTGAGACTGGCCGATTTCTTCGCCTTCGACGCGGCGTCGTTCGACTGGATCTACGAGCGCGCTTTCCTGGCGGCGTTGCCGCCGCGGCTATGGCCCGCCTGGGCGCACCGCTGCGCGCAGTTGCTCGGGCCCGGCGGCAGATTGGCCGGTTTTTTCTTCATCGACGATGCCGCCGCCGAGCCGAGGCGTGGACCGCCGTTTGCGATCAGGCGGGCGGAACTCGATCGGCTGCTCGCTGCCGACTTCGACCTGGCGCAGGACGTCGAGGTCCCGGCGGCCGAGTCGACGGCAGTGTTTGCCGGGCGCGAGCGCTGGCTGCAGTGGCGGCGGCGGTGAATGCCACGCAGCGCATCCGTCGCACCGGCGACACGATGAAGCAAGCCCAGCGCATTGCGCGTTGCAGCTGGCCGCCGGCAAGGCTTATCGTCGCCGGCGTTGATGCATAACTGGCGCGACCTCGACGCGCTGCCCCGGATGCCATGAC
>JBFGOX010000557.1:0-2230 GCA_041565015.1 Burkholderiaceae bacterium | reverse complement strand
GCTCGGCGGCGTCGGGCTGGCCGCGCTGATCGGCGCGGTCGCCGTCGGCGCCTCGCGGGTGGTTGCGATCGACCTGGCGCGAGACAAGCTCGACACTGCGCGCGCGCTTGGCGCCACCGACGTGTTCGATGCCGCTGCGGCGGACTGCGTCGATGCGGTGCGCGCGGCCACCGCCGGCGGCGTCGACTTCGCCTTCGAGTTCGCCGGTGCGGTCAAGGCGATGGAGCTGGCCTACCGGATCACGCGGCGGGGCGGCACGACCGTCACTGCAGGGCTGCCGCCGCCGAGTGCGGCGCTGCCGCTGCCGCTGGTCAACCTGGTTGCCGAGGAACGCACCGTCAAAGGCAGCTACATCGGCACCTGCGTGCCGGTGCGCGACCTGTCGCGCTACATCGCATTGCACCGCCAAGGACGGCTGCCGGTGCGGCGGCTGCTGTCCGGAACGCTGCAGCTGGAACAGATCAACGAAGGCTTCGATCGACTGCGCGAGGGGCGGGCCATCCGGCAGGTGGTCCTGCTCTGAGCGCCTGCATCGCGCTGCCCGACGTCTTTGATCCGTCGGCCGGTGGCTGCGACAATGCGCCGCCGTTTCGCCTGCCATGATTCGCTGATGATCATCACCAGCCTGCTCGACACCGACCTGTACAAGTTCACGATGATGCAGGTCGTGCTGCATCACTTTCCCGGTGCCCAGGTCGAGTACCGTTTCAAGTGCCGCAACCCGGGCGTCGACCTGACGCCGTACGTCGACGAGATCCGCGAGCAGATCGAGGCGCTGTGCACGCTGCGTTTCGAGGAGGACGAACTCGATTACCTGCGCAGCCTGCGCTTCATCAAGAGCGATTTCATCGATTTTCTCGGCCTTTTCCAGCTCAACACCAAGTACATCGAGGTCGAGCCGGCGCAGCAGGGGCCGGGCGAGATCAGCATCGTCATAAAGGGGCCGTGGCTGCACACGATCCTATTCGAGATTCCGGTGCTGGCGATCGTCAACGAGGTGTACTTCCGCGCCACGCAGCGCGCGCCCGATCTCGAATCCGGTCGGCAGCGGCTGGCGGAAAAGATCGCCCTGGTGCGCTCCGATCCGACGCTGGCCAGCCTGCGCATCGCTGACTACGGAACGCGCAGGCGCTTTTCGCAGCGCTGGCAGGACGAGGTGCTGGTGCGGCTGAAGAACGAGTTGCGCGAGAACCTGGCCGGCACGAGCAACGTGATGTTCGCGGTCAAGCACGGACTGATTCCGCTGGGGACGATGGCGCACGAATACCTGCAGGCGTGCCAGTCGCTGGGGCCCCGGCTGCGCGACTCGCAGACCTTCGGCTTCGAGATGTGGGCCAAGGAGTATCGCGGCGACCTGGGCATCGCATTGAGCGACGTTTACGGCTTCGATGCCTTCCTGCGCGACTTCGACATGTATTTCTGCAAGCTGTTCGACGGCGCGCGGCACGACTCGGGCGATCCGGCCGAATGGGGCGAGCGGCTGATCGCGCACTACGAAAGGAATCGCGTCGACCCGCGCACCAAGACACTGGTGTTCTCGGACGCGCTGACCTTTCCGAAAGTCATCGATTTGTATCGCCGCTTCAGCGGCCGCGCGCGGCTGGCGTTCGGCGTGGGCACCAACCTGACCAACGACCTCGGCTACACGCCGCTGCAGATCGTCATCAAGATGGTCCGCTGCAACGGCCAGCCGGTTGCCAAGCTGTCCGATTCCCCCGAGAAGAACATGTGCGACGACGAGGCGTATCTGGCCTATCTGCGGCAGGTGTTCGAGATCAAGACCTGATGGGCGGCATCGATGGTCGAATCGGCCGACGAAGCGCGTAAACGGGCGAACCTGGCCGCGGCGGCACTGCGGCTGGTCAACGAGATCGCGGCGGGGCCGCTGGTCGCGGCGGCCGATCGCGGAGAGACCAGCGTGATGATCGCCGTCGACCCGGTCGACATTCCGGTGGCAGCGCGGCTGACCGGGCGGCTTTACGACAGCGTACTGGTCGAGGCGCTCGAAAAGGCCGGCGAGGCGAGCCTGGCACGCGCCTGCCGCATCTTTGTCGCGCTCGGCTTCTCGCTGTCGACGACCCCGGGCGTCGAGCGGGAGGACGACATTGACCGGGTGGCCGATGTCATCCGGCGCATCCGGATCACGCAGCTCGAGCTGGGATTTGCCGCCGCCCAGGAAGGCGGTCGCGGCGCGCAGGCGCAGCTGCTGCAGGCGGTGGCGCTGCCACCG
>JBFGOX010000556.1:0-2232 GCA_041565015.1 Burkholderiaceae bacterium | reverse complement strand
GGCGCGACGAGGCGAGGTAGGCGGCGATGCGCGGTCGCTGTTCGACGCGCGCGGCCAGCGCATCGAGCCGGCGCATCTTCTTCGAAAGCCGCTGCATCGCCCGCGGAAACGCGTAACGCAGCCCGGCGACCATCTGGAGCAGCGAAAGGTCGACATAGGAGAACGCCGCGCCGACCGCACAGTCCGCCGCCCCATGCGGATTTCGTGCCAGTACCGTTTCGAAGTAGCCGATGAACTTCGGCAGCCGTTCGCCGATGAACAACCGTGCAGCCTGCAACGCCTCGGCTTTCTGCTGCTCGTAGTACAGCGCGCTGGAGACCGGGTGGTGGACGTTGTGCGCCTCATTGACCAGGTCGGCGATCGTCAGCTGCAGCTGGTGCGCCCACAGCCGCTGCGCCTCATCGTCCGGCGCCAGTCCGAGCCGCGGCCCGAGGTAGAAGAAAATATTCGGCGTCTGCGCGATCAGCAGATCGCCATGCCTCAGGAACGGCGCTGCGAACGGCGGCGTCGCGCTCGCCGTGTGCGCCAGCAACCGCTGCATCGCCGCCATGCCCATGCCTTTGCGCCGCGAGCGCGCCACGTCGATGTAGTCGGCGCCGGCGTCTTCGAGGGCCAGCCGCACGAACTCGCCGCGCCCCTGGATCGAGGGCCAGTAATAAAGCTCGTAGGTCATCGGCAGCTCCTCGCGCCCGCTCCACGCATCGTCAAGGCATCAGGATGGGTCCGCAACCTGCTGCGGCCGCATGGTCGTGCGGCGGCGGCGGCTGCGCAACAACGCCTGCACCGCCAGCACGACGCCGGCCAGCGCCAGCAGCAACGCAAGCGGCGCCGCTGCGCGCAACAGTCCATTGTTGAAATCCTCGCCGCCGCGATAGTCCATGATGTGCAGCCGCCACAGCAGGTCGTACCAGACCCAGGCTTCAGTGCGCGCGGTGACGAATTCGCCGCTGCGCCCGTCGAAGTAAAGTCGCGTGCGCTGCGCATCGTCGAAGCTCACGCGCCATAGATCGCCGCGGCCACCCGTCTCGCGCACGAGGCCGAGCCGCACGGGGATCTCGGCGAAGCGCTCGGCGCCGCCGACGACTCGACCTGACCCCCGATAAAGCGCCCGCGCGAATCGCTCGACCGCTGCTGCGTCGGTCGCCTGCCAGGCACGACCATCGGCGCGCAGCCAGATCGTTGCTCCGCTGGCGAGCCTCAGCTTCCACAGCGGGCCGTCGGGGCCGACGGCGCTCGTCACGGCCTGCACCGCGCCAACGGGCGAAACCGCGGCGGAAGACGCCAGCGCCGCCGCCCAGTCCGCCGGCAACGCCTGCTCCGGCTTGCGCACGAAGTCCTCGGCCTTGACCCACGGCTGAAATGGGAGCCACGCGAACAGCACGCCGCCGACGACCCAGATCACCACCTGCAGCGCAACGGCGTAGGCGAGCCAGCGGTGCGCCAGCCGAGGGAACATCTGCAGATTCACGATCAGTCCTTTCGACGAGACAAGCAGCGGCGGCAAACGACTGAAATCGTCCGCCCGGCGTGGGTGGATGCATCAATGCACACGAGACCTCAGGCCTATCCCTGCATGGCCGGGTCGTGACGCAGTTGCGCGCGAGTATCGCGCGGATCTTGCGGCCGCCCACCGCTGCCGCAGCGCTGGCTAGCGGCGCCGCGCCTGGCGCCCGCGCAGCACCGCCGCCACGGTGCTGACGATGAAGACCCCCAGCGCGAGCGCATTGAGCAGGCCGCCGATGCGCGTCCAGTCGAAGCGTGCCGTCATGTCGGCGGCCAGGCGGACGAGCAGCGACGCGTGCAGCAGCGCCAGCGGCAGGTAGAAGACCGGGTGATAAGGCACCGCCACGCGCAGCACGGCGGGAAAGATGATCGGCGCGTGGCCAAAGACCATCGAGAAGACGAAGCCGAGCAGCAGCGCGTGCAGTGCCGCGTCGTAGCTCGCGGCTCCGGGTGCGAACGTGCCTGCACCGAACATGACTGCGGCGCCGACGGCGAGCCACAGGTAGCCGGACAGCAGGCACACCGCGATGAAGCGCGTGAGTCCCTCGCCGCGCACGGTGCGGCGGGCGATGTCCTGCCTGACCAGCCACGCGGCCAGCGCCAGCAGCGCGACCGCGAACAGCCGCCGGCCCGATAAGGCGGTCGCCTCGCTGAACGAGCCGGCCAGGGCCAGCACGATCGCGACGAGGATGAGCGCAAACAGCCATGTCACAAAAGCCGACGGCGGGC
>JBFGOX010000555.1:0-2233 GCA_041565015.1 Burkholderiaceae bacterium | reverse complement strand
GGCCGCGAGCTGCTGCTGCGCATGGGTACGCAGCGCGTCGAGCGCGGGCGTCGCTTGCACGCGCCTTCCGGCCCGCATCACCGGTGCAAGCAGTGGCACGCCTGCCGCCTGCTGGCCTTCGAGCGTCAGCACGTCGCCCGTCATTTGGCCCGTCCCGTCGAAGGAGCGCAACACCTGTTTGCGTCCGGGCCAGCTCGCCTTGCCCTCGGAACGTTTGCGCCGCGGCTTGCCAGCGTACTCGACCAGTTTGTACGCGCAATCGAGAAACGGCGCATCGGCCGAGACGTTCATTCGCGTGCCGACGCCGAACGCGTCGATCGGCGCGCCGGCGGCGACGAGGGCGTGCAACCGGTCTTCGTCGAGATTGCCGCTGGCGAAGATGCGCGTCGCCGTCAGGCCGCCGTCATCGAGGATGCGGCGGACCTCGCGCGCGTGCGCGGCGAGATCGCCGCTGTCGATGCGCACCGCCTGTACCGGCACGCCGCTCGCCGCCAGCGCCACCACCTTGTGCGCGGCGCGGGCGGTGTCGTAGGTGTCGATCAGCAGCGTCGTGTTATTCGGCTGGGCGCTGGCGAAGTGTGCGAACGCGGTCGCTTCGTCGTCGTGCGCCTACACGAACGAGTGCGCCATGGTGCCGAAGATCGGCACGCCGAAGCGCCGCGCCGCCTCGACCGTTGCCGTGCCGGCAAAGCCGGCGAGGTAACTGGCGCGCGCCGACAGCACGCCGGCCTCGGCGCCATGCGCGCGACGCAGTCCGAAGTCGATCAGCGGCCGCCCGTCCGCGGCGAGCACGCAGCGCGCCGCCTTGCTGGCCACTAGAGTCTGCAGGTGCACCAGGTTCAGGACGCGGCTTTCGATCAGCTGCGCTTCGCGTAGCGGCGCAGTGACGCGCAGCAGCGGCTCATCGGCGAAGGCAACCGTGCCCTCCGGCATCGCATCGACATCGCCGGTGAAGCGCAAGTCGCGCAGCGAAGCCAGGAAAGCGTCGTCGAAGCGACGGGTCGAGGCCAGCCAATCGAGATCGGTATCGTCGAAGCGCAGCGCCTGCAGGTACTCGACCACCTGCTCGAGCCCGGCCACGAGCAGGAAGTTGCGGTTCGGCGGCAACGCACGGACGAACAGTTCGAACACCGCGGTATCGTTCATGCCGCTGGCGCGGTAGGCCTGCAGCATCGTCAGTTCGTACAGGTCGGTCAGCAGCGGGTTGCTGGCCGTTTCGTTCGAGGCCATCGGCAGCGTCGGGGTTGATGCGGCACCGTAACGCCCATGTTGGCGCGCGGCTTGACCGATCTCAATGGCGCGTTGCCGGTGCGCGCTAGCTTGGCTTCCGGAATCGACCGGGCCGAAAGGACTCGCGGATGCGGCTATTTGCCCTGAATGCCTCACGTGACTTTGGCGAAAACGTCGCCGCCGCACTCGGACGGCCGCTCGATGCGCACGAGGAGCGGGAATTCGAGGACGGCGAGCACAAGTCGCGGCCGCTGGTGTCGGTGCGCGGCGACGACGTCTACGTGCTGCAAAGCACGCACGGCGATGTCCACGCCAGCGGTGACGACAAGCTGGTGCGGCTGCTGTTCTTCTGCGCTGCGCTGCGCGACCACGGCGCGGCGCGGGTCACGGCGCTGGTCCCGTATCTGGCCTACGGCCGCAAGGAGCGGCAGACCAAGCCGTTCGATCCGGTCAGCACGCGCTATCTGGCGCAACTCGTCGAAGCGGTCGGCATCGACGCGCTGGTGACGCTGGAAACGCACTCGATCACCGCGCTGCAGAACGCCTTCCGCATTCCGACCGTGCATATCGATGCCGCGGTGCTTTTTGCGCAACGTGCGGTTCAACTGGCCGGCGATGGCCCGATTGCGGTCGTCTCGCCCGATCCGGGCGGCGTCAAGCGCGCGCAGCTTTTCGGCGAGTTGCTGCAAGGGCGGCTCGAGCGGCCCGTCGTCAGCGCCTTTATCGAGACGCGGCGCAGCGAGGGCAAGGTCAGTGGCTCGCTTCTCGCCGGCGACGTGGCCGGCGCGACGGTGATGCTGATCGACGACCTGATCAGCACTGGCGGCACGCTGCGCCGCGCCGCGAGGACCTGCCTTGATTGCGGGGCGCGGCGAGTGATCGCTTTCGCCGCGCACGGACTGTTTGCCCAGGGCGCGGAGGACATGCTGCTCGACCAGGCGCTGTCGACGCTGGTCGTCGGCGACACGGTGTCGGCACCGCAGTTGTCCGATCAGGCGCGCGC
>JBFGOX010000554.1:0-2239 GCA_041565015.1 Burkholderiaceae bacterium | reverse complement strand
TCGCCGCGTCGACGCACACCGCGAGTGGGTGATACGAAGCTATGTGCTGACTTTCACCTTCGTGATTTGCCGGCTGGCAATGCGCGTGCCGGCACTGGCGGAGCTGGGCCCGGAAACAGCCACTGCGGTCGTCTGGTTGACCTGGGTGCTGCCACTGTTCGCGACCGAAATCGCGCTGCAATGGTCGCGCGGCAGTTCGCGGGCACCGTTGCCGGGCGCGGGCGCAACGCCGGCCGCGCGCTGAAGGAGTGCGCCTCGACAGGCGCGCGTGACGCTCCGCGATAATGCGCCCATGAACACGGCCGAGCCCTCGACCGAAACGTTCCCTGTCGTCCGCCCGATTTCGCCGCTGCAGCCCATTGCCTGGCTGCGGCTGGGCTGGCGCGACCTGCATGCCTGCTTCGGCCCGAGCCTGCTGCATGGGCTGATCGTCGCGCTCGGCGGACTGGCCGTCGTGACCCTGACGCTGCAGGCAACGGTGCTGATGCCGGGCGCGTTGACCGGCTTCCTGCTGATCGGCCCGATCCTCTGCACCGGCCTGTACGAACTGAGCCGCCGCAATGCGGCCGGCGAGCGGCCGCGGCTCAAGCACGTGGTCGACGCATGGCGTCGCGGCACACGGCCATTGGTTGCGCTAGGGCTGTTGCTGATGCTGGCAGCGACCGCGTGGGTGCTCGTCTCGGCGCTGCTGTTCAAGGTGTTCGTCCCGGTGCCGCTCGACACGCCGCTGCGCTTTCTGCGCTACGCGGTCGCCGGGCAGGGCGGGTGGCTTTTTTTCCTGTGGCTGCTCGCCGGCGGGCTCGGCGCGGCGCTGGTGTTCTCGCTGACGGTGGTCTCGGCGCCGCTGCTGCTCGATCGCCGGGTCGGGTTGCGCACGGCACTGCTCGCCAGTGTGCGCGCGGTCGGCGACAACCCCCTGCCGATGGCGCTTTGGGCGGCGCTGATCATGCTGGCCACTCTGCTCTCGATGGCCACGCTGATGGTCGGTTTCGTGTTCGCGGTGCCGGTGATCGGGCATGCGAGCTGGCATGCGTACCGCGACGTGCTCGACGTGGAGCGCCTGGCGCCGCGCGACTGAGCCAAGCGATGGACAGCGGACCTTTCGGACTGACCGAAGCTCAGGTCGCCGAATTCGGCATGACTTGGGGCGTCGGTGCCTTCATCGCCTTCATGCTGTTCATCATCTACAAGCTGGCGCGCGACTCGAAGGCCGGCCGCTTCGGCACCTTCATCCTTTTCTTCGTGCTGGCCTTCGGCATCCTCGGCTTCATCGCCAAGCAGGTCATCCAGTGGCTGATGGGAATCGATTAGCCGCGCTGCGCGCGGCTTCAGTGCACGGCCATTGAAGGCCGGGCAGCAGCCGTCAGCCGGCGCGGGTCCAGGTGAACACGCGCACCGGCGGGATGTTGATCAGTTCCCACTCCTTGCGCGGCCGGCCGAGATAGGGACTTGCGTAGCCAGACACATGCGCGCGCACCTGGTAGGCGACGAGTCGGCCGCCAGGCGCCAGCAGGCGCGCGATCTCGGCCGCGATGCGGTCGGCCACCGCGTCCGGCATCGTCGAGAACGGAATGCCGGAGATAACCGCATCAGGGGCCGGCAAGCGATGCGCGGCGAGAAAGTCAGCGATGAACTCGGCGCTGCCTTGCTGGATCGACAGACGGGGATCGCGGATCGACGTGCGCAGCCGGGCGGCGAACTGGTCATTCAGCTCGATCGCGAGCAGGTGCGCCGACGACGGCATCGCGCGCAGGAACGCGCGTGTGGTGCCACCGGTGCCCGGACCCAGTTCGACCACGCAGCGCGCCCGCAGCAGCCGCGCGCTGTGCACCAGGCGTTGCTCGAGCGCGTGCGAACTCGGGATGACCGAGCCGACCTGGTCGGGATGGGCGACGAATCCGCGCAGAAAGGCCAGCCGCTCGCGCAGTGCGTCGAGCGGCGCGACGGTGCGAGCAGGCGCGTCGTCGTCCGCTTGGCGCAGGCGAGGCAACTCGGCACGGGCAACGCCAGCGCGCGGTCCATGCTCGTGGTCGTGTCGCATAATTCTCCTCGGTCAGACGGGGCGGAATGCAGGCGCGGCCCGCGTGCCCCGTAGTGAGCGTTGTTCTGCCGTGAGTCTAACTCCGACTATGCACTCACCCTGGCGCCTGTGCATCGCGCCGATGATGGAATGGACAGACCGCCATTGCCGGGTGTTTCACCGGCAATTGACACGGCGCGCGCGGCTGTACACGGAAAT
>JBFGOX010000553.1:0-2246 GCA_041565015.1 Burkholderiaceae bacterium | reverse complement strand
GGGCGAAGACCCAGTACGTCTGTGCCGAATGCGGCGGTACCAGCCTGAAATGGCAGGGCCAGTGTCCGCATTGCAACGCCTGGAACGCGCTGGCCGAAACGCGCGTCGACACGCCAGCGCCAAGCCGCTTCGCGCCGATCGCGCCGACCGCCGAAGTGCATACGCTCGGCGATATTGCAGCTACCGAGCTGCCGCGCGAATCGACCGGGCTGGCGGAGTTCGACCGTGTGCTCGGCGGAGGCGTGGTGCCGGGCGGTGTCGTTCTGATCGGCGGCGATCCGGGCATCGGCAAGTCGACGCTGTTGTTGCAGGCGCTGGCGGCGATGGCACAGCAGATGAATGTTCTTGATGTCAGCGGCGAGGAGTCGGTGGCGCAGGTCGCGTTGCGGGCACGGCGACTGGGTGTCGACGGCAGGCGCGTGCGACTGATGGCGGAGATCGCGCTGGAGCGCATCCTGGCCGCAATCGAGACCGAGCAGCCGAAAGTGGCGGTCATCGATTCGATCCAGACCCTGTACTCGGCCGAATTGCAGTCGGCGCCGGGCTCGGTGGCCCAGGTGCGCGAGTGCGCGGCACAGCTGACGCGCGCGGCCAAGCGCTCCGGCGTCAGCCTCGTGCTGGTGGGCCACGTGACGAAGGAGGGCGCGCTGGCCGGCCCGCGCGTGCTCGAGCACATGGTCGACACGGTGCTGTATTTCGAAGGCGATCCGCACTCGTCGTTTCGCCTGGTGCGGGCGGTGAAGAACCGCTACGGCGCCGTCAACGAACTGGGTGTCTTCGCGATGACCGACCGCGGGCTGCGCGGCGTGGCCAATCCGTCGGCGCTGTTCCTGTCCCAGCATGATGCGCAGGTGCCGGGCTCGTGCGTGCTGGTCACGCAGGAGGGCACGCGCCCGCTGCTGGTCGAGATGCAGGCGCTGGTGGATACGGCTCATGTGCCGAATCCGCGTCGCTTGTCGATCGGGCTCGAATCGCAGCGGCTGGCGCTGCTGCTGGCGGTGCTGCACCGGCATGCCGGTATCGCGACCTTCGACCAGGACGTATTCGTCAATGCCGTCGGCGGCGTACGGATCGAGGAGCCTGCGGCCGACCTGGCCGTGTTGCTGGCGATCGTCTCGTCGATGCGCAACAAGCCGTTGCCGCGCGGCCTGGTCGCCTTCGGCGAAGTCGGCCTTGCCGGCGAAGTGCGGCCGGCGCCCCGCGGGCAGGAACGGCTGCGCGAGGCGGCGAAGCTCGGCTTTTCGCTGGCCATCATTCCGAAGGCCAACGCGCCCAAGCAGTCGATCGAAGGCCTGGAGATCGTCGCTGTCGATCGGCTGACCGGCGCAGTCGATCGCGTGCGCTGACCGAACGGCTCAGCGACCGGCGTGCTCGTCCTCGATCACCGTTTGCGCCGCTGCAAGTCCGGCGCGCACGGATCCTTCGAGCGTCGAGGGATAAGCGCTCGCCGCGGCGTCGCCGGCGAGATACAGGCCGGGCACCGGCAGCCGCGCCGCCGGCCGCTGCAGGCCAGGCGACGGCACGATCGTTGCACGCTTCTCGGTGATGACCGTGCTGGCCAGCGGTGCGGGCAGCGCAAGCTCGCGGCTCAGCTGCCCGGCCACTGCCGCCGCAATCTGCGCAACTTCGAGTTGCAGCGTCACCGCGGCCGCACTGATCACCACGCTCATCACGCCGTCGTTGGCCGCATCGAGCTGGCCCCGATCGAATACCCATTGGCCATAGCGCCCGGCCGCCGCATCGTCGAGCAGTGCCAGCGCCGGCCGGTCGAGCCGCGTGCCCGCCGGGTAGCGCAGATAGACGGTCGTAATCGGCGCGGCGTCGATCGCGCGCAGCGCGGTGACGGCCGGCTGCAGCCGAACGTCATCGACGCTCGCCAGCAGCGCTGCAGCACGCTCCGGCGGCAGCGCCAGCACGACGACGTCGGACGGGTGGGCGCCGCCGCGGCAGTCGAGATGCCAGCGCGGACCGGCGCGCGCGAGCCGTTGCACGGGCGTTCGCAGCCGGATTTCCGTGCCGCCTGCCTGCAGTGCGCGCAACGCTGGCGCGGCGAAGGTCTGCGCCAGATCATGGCGCGGAATCAGCAGGTCGGCTGCCCGCGCCTCGGCGGCCAGTGAATCGCGCAGCACGTTCAGCAGTACCTGCGCCGAGGCCTGCTCGAGTTCGACGTTCAATGCCGCCAGACACAGCGGCCGCCACAGTCGACGCCGCAGCGCGGCCGGCGCATCGGCAAACAGCGTGCTCGC
>JBFGOX010000552.1:0-2252 GCA_041565015.1 Burkholderiaceae bacterium | reverse complement strand
TTCGGCATGGGAGCCGACAGCGTCGAGGCATTGCGCGACGTCGGTGAGTTGCTGGCCGCCCTGAAGGAGCCGGAGGCGCCGAAGGGACTGAAGGACGCGCTCGGCAAGGTAGCGATGCTGAAGGCCGCTTTGTGGGACATGACGCCCAAGGTTGCGCGCTCGGCGCCATGCCAGGAGATCGTCTGGGAAGGCAGCCACGTCGACCTCGGCCGCCTGCCAATCCAGCGCTGCTGGCCCGGCGACGCCGGCCCCCTGATCACCTGGGGGCTGGTGATCACCCGAGGACCGCACAAGAAGCGGCAGAACCTCGGCATCTATCGCCAGCAGGTGATCGCGCCCAACAAGCTGATCATGCGCTGGCTCGCGCATCGAGGCGGCGCGCTCGATTTCCGCGACCATCGGCTCGCGCAACCCGGCCAGCCGTTTCCGATCGCGGTGGCCATTGGCGCCGACCCGGCGACGATCCTCGGCGCGGTAACGCCGGTGCCCGACAGCCTGTCCGAATATCAGTTCGCGGGGCTCCTGCGCGGCGCGCGCACGGAAACGGTCCGCTGCATCGGTGCTGACCTGCAGGTGCCGGCGAGCGCCGAAATCGTTCTCGAAGGACACATTGCAGTCGACGCAGCCAATGCCGGCGGCCAGCTCAGCGCTGCAAACAAGGGCTACGAGACTGCGCTGGAGGGCCCCTTCGGCGACCACACCGGGTACTACAACGAGGTCGAGCGCTTCCCGGTGTTTACGGTCGAGCGGATCACGATGCGCCGCGCGCCCATCTATCATTCGACGTACACGGGCAAGCCGCCTGATGAACCGGCGATCCTCGGCGTCGCGCTGAATGAGGTGTTCGTGCCGATCCTCCGCCGCACGTTTCCGGAGATCGTCGATTTCTATCTGCCGCCGGAAGGCTGCAGCTACCGGATGGCCGTCGTCTCGATGCGCAAGCAGTACCCGGGACACGCCAAGCGGGTGATGTTCGGCGTGTGGAGTTTTCTGCGCCAGTTCATGTACACCAAGTTCATCGTCGTCGTCGACGAGGACGTCGATGCGCGCGACTGGAAGGACGTGATCTGGGCGATCACGACGCGAATGGATCCGGCGCGCGACACCGTGCTGGTCGAGAACACACCGATCGACTACCTTGACTTCGCTTCGCCCGTCTCGGGCCTCGGCAGCAAGATGGGCCTGGACGCGACCAACAAGATGACCGGCGAAACTTCACGTGAATGGGGCCGCCCGATCGCAATGGAGCCCGCAGTCATGGCGCGGATCGATTCGATATGGAAGGATCTGGGACTCTGAACGTCTATTAAAGAGGCAACGCTGGCCATCGAACGCAAGCCCATCCGCCGCGGCGGCATCAAGTCGGCCGGCTACGACCGAGGCGCGCGCACCCTTGAGATCGAGTTCGACAACGGCTCGGTAATCCAGCACACCGCTGTCGGCGAGGAAATCGCGCGGCGTCTTCTGACTTCGAGCAGCCCGGCGAGCTACTACAAGGACAACATTCAGGAGGAATTCACGATCCGGCGCGTCAAGTAGCCGATGACGAGTTCGACCGCGCGTCGTGCGCTGACCGTGCTGCTGCCGGCCGTCGTCGCGTCCTTCGGCATCCAGGCACAGGAAAAGCCGGCAGCGCTTGGCCTGTGCCCGGTGGCAACCGGTCGCCTGGACGCCTACATGCAGGCGTTGTGCGACGGCGAGACCGCACTGCGGGCTGACCGGACAGCCGAGGCGCTCGACCGGTTCCGCTTGGCCGCTTCGCTGTCCCGGATGGACGCGACGAATGAACTGGCATGGGCGGGACTTGCCGCCGCGCACTGCCGCGCCCGCGACTTCGATTCAGCCACCCACTGGGCGTCCCATTTCACGCAGGCGCGACGACTTTGGCTCGGCGAGTTGGACTGCGACGCCCCGGAAGACGACACACGCGGCCGGCTGAGCCCGTTCGTACGCAGCCGGATGTGCAGTGAGCGGCTCGTCGCCGACTACGCGCTGCTCCGCCAGAACCCTTCGGCCCCTTACGCCGGCGACCTGAAGGTGCGCCTGCAACAAGTCGCCGATGGTCTGGCTCAATCGTGCGCGACGCTTACCGCGAGCCGCGCGGACAGCGCAGCAAAGCCCGCCCGGAAAGCCGTCGGCAGCAAGGCAAAGGCGAAGAAGAAGCGTGGCAAGCGAGCGGCGGCCCGATCGGGCACCGGCAAGGCAAAGGCAAACTGAGCCCAGCTACGAAAACACCAGCGTGGCCAGGCCGA
>JBFGOX010000551.1:0-2253 GCA_041565015.1 Burkholderiaceae bacterium | reverse complement strand
GGCTTCCCGCAAGGAAACGCGACGGCTTTCACGCACCCACCGACGTGACTGCCCTCCACGCGAGCACCCGGGAGAGGCTACGGCGGGCACCCGGCAGCCTTCGCGCGAAAGACCCTCGATCTCGGCCTTCGCCGGGACGGCGGCCATCGGCGACGACGTGTCTACTGTTTCCGGAATGCTTTCTAGGCGACGATCTCGAGTTCCGCCTCGACGTACTCCGGCACCCAGCCGCGCAGGATTCCGCGCGCCTCGTCGTCGCCGCAAACCGGCCGTCGCAACGCCGCGATCAGCGCATCGAGCGACTCGACCGCGACCGGCCGCGCCTTGGCCACCTTGACGCTCGGGTGCGTGGTGCGGTCGGTCATCTCGTCGCTGGTGAAGACTTCCTCGTGCAGTTTTTCGCCCGGGCGCAGGCCGACGAAGCGGATCTCGATCTCCGCCTCGCTGCGGCCGCACAGCTGGATGATCGTCTTCGCTACGTCGAGGATGCGAACCGGCCGGCCCATCTCGAGCACGAAGATCTGCCCGCCGGTGCCGAGCGCGGCGGCCTGCAGCACCAGTTGCGACACCTCCGGGATCGACATGAAATAGCGCGTCGCCTCCGGATGCGTGACCGTCACCGGCCCGCCGCGCGCGACCTGCTCCTGGAACTTCGGGATCACGCTGCCGGCGCTGCCGAGCACGTTGCCGAATCGCACCACGCTGACCAGCGTCGCGCCGTCGCGCGGCTGCAGCGCCTGGCAGACGATCTCCGCCAGCCGCTTGGTCGCGCCCATCACGTTGGTCGGGTTCACCGCCTTGTCGGTCGACACCAGCACGAAGCGCGGCACGCGCTGCGCGACCGCCTCGGCCGCGACCACGTAGGTGCCGAGCACGTTGTTCTTCACCGCCTGCCAGGCGTTGTCGCACTCCATCAGCGGCACGTGCTTGTAGGCCGCCGCATGGAACACGATCGCCGGCCGCTGCGCGCCGATGACCTCGCGCACGCGGTCGGTATCCTTGACGTCGCCGACGAAGCCGACGAACGGCACCTCGGGGAAAAGCTCGCGAAACTCCTCGCTGATCCGGTACAGCGCGTATTCGCTGTGCTCGAACAGCACCAGCCGCGCCGGCTTGAAGCGGGCGACCTGCCGGCACAGTTCGGAACCGATCGAGCCGCCGGCGCCGGTCACCATGACCACCGCCCCGCCAAGCATCTGGCCGACCTCGACGCTGTTGATGCGCACCGCGTCGCGGCCGAGCAGGTCCTCGAGGTTGATGCGACGGACGTTCTCGATCGTCACCCGCCCTTCGATCAAGTCCGACAGCGCCGGCAGCAGTAGCGCATTGAGCCCCGCGCGCAGGCAGATCGTCGCTGCCTCCTGCCGCCGCTCGACCGAAGCATCGGGCATTGCGATGACGGCGTCGCGAACGTCGAGTTCGCGCGCAAGACGCTCAACGTCGGTCAGCGCGCCGAGCACCGGCACGCCATGGATCTCCCGGCCGTGTGCGTCGCGCCGGTCGTCGAACGCGCCGACGACCTGCCACTGCGGCGACTCGCTGAGTTCCCGCAGCAGCCTCGCTCCGGCATCGCCGAGGCCGAGGACGAAGAGCTTGCGGCGCTGGCCGACCGCGTTGCGCGGGCCCTGCGATTCGCGCCATGCGCGGTACGCCGCGCGCGTACCGCCGACCGCGATCATCGTCAGGATTGGCGACAGCAGGATCACCGAACGCGGGATCAGCAGATCGAGCTGGGCCAGGTAGGCCACCAGCGCCACGACCGCCGCCGCCAGCGCCACCGCACGCGCTATGCGCAGCAGATCGCGCAGGCTGGCAAAGCGCATCATGCCCCGGTACATGCCTAGGCCGACAAATGCAAGGCCGTAGGTCGGCAGCACCCAGACGAGGCTGCCCAGCGCAAGCGCCAGGTACTCCTCGGGCACCTGCAGGTTGAAGCGCAGCCAGAATGAAGCGAGCCAGGCGGCGGCGACCGATACGAGGTCGGCGCCCAGAGCCGCCAAGGGTTTGGCGGCAAACGGAATCAAGCGAGGCGCAGATGATCGCGGCATCTCTCGCCTAGCGTACTTGTCGCATTGGAAATCGCCGCATCGTTACGATTGCGAGGATGCCATAGACGATCACCCAAGACACCACCAGCGCTGATTGGACTTCAGCGCCACGCCCCAATACTGCCAACGCGCTACCTGCGCAAGCCGCCATCAGCAAATACCAAAGCAATGCCGTATTGCGATGGCCGAGACCGCCGGCCACCAT
>JBFGOX010000550.1:0-2264 GCA_041565015.1 Burkholderiaceae bacterium | reverse complement strand
GGTGCCAGTGGCGGCCGGCATCGAAACCGCGCAGTGCATCGCCGGCGCGAGGCTCGTCGTCATCGATCAAATGGGCCACGATCTGCCGCCGGCGGTGCTGCCGCGGCTCGCTGCCGAGACGGCGGCACAGATGGGGCTGCCAAATGCCGCGCAACGCTGAGGCGCGTGGCAGGCGGCCGGCTAGGCGGCTTCGCGCAGCTTGCGCTTCTTCAGCTTGCTCCGGATGCGGTCTTGCTTCAGCGCCGACAGGTAATCGACGAAGACCTTGCCGGTCAGATGATCCATCTCGTGCTGAACGCATACGGCGAGCAGCCCCTCGCAGTCGAGTTCGAACGTCGCGCCGTCCGGATCCTGCGCGCGCACACGCACCCGCGCCGGCCGCCGCACCTCATCGTAGATGCCCGGGACCGACAGGCAGCCCTCCTCGCACAGCGCACTGTCGTCGGAAGCCCACAGAATCTCCGGATTGATGAATACGCGCAACTGGTCCTTGGTCTCCGAGATGTCGATGACGATCAGCCGGATATGCTGGTCGACCTGCGTGGCGGCCAGCCCGATGCCCGGTGCGGCGTACATTGTCTCGGCCATGTCGGCGACTAGGGTGCGCAACTGCGTGTCGAACACCGTCACCGGCTTGGCGACGGTGCGCAGCCGCGGATCGGGATACTCGAGGATCGTCAGCTTGGCCAAACGTTTACCTTCGTCAGTTCAGGGCGGGCGACCGCCTGCCATCGCCCGATGTTATCCGGCCAGTCCGAGCCGATCGGCTTCGCCACTTGGGGTTAATCGCTTCGGCTGACGGATATCCATTGCGATATCAAGGCGCTAGAGGCAGAATTTTAAGCACTCTGTGATGATCCGGCGCCGCGCTGGGCGCAACCGATCAACCGTCATCGTTTCTGATCGGCGCCACTCCTGGGAGTTTCAATGTCCTCGCTCCATTCCCGCCCTCGCCGCGTTGCGCGGTACGCCAGCAAAGTCGCCGTCGTTCTGGCTGCCCTGGCCCCTGCCATCGCGGTGGCGCAGCCGGCCAGTATTCGCTATCCGATCACCGATGAGCAGCGCCGCACGGCCGATCAGGTTGCGCAGGCCGGCGTGCCGCTGTCCGCACTGGCCGCCAATGCGCCCGATACCTACACGGTGAAGCGCGGTGACACGCTGTGGGACATTTCCAGCATTTTCCTGACCACCCCGTGGCGGTGGCCTGAACTGTGGGGCATGAACAAGACGCAGATTGCCAACCCGCACCTCATATACCCCGGCCAGATGCTGCGGCTGGTGAAGGTCGACGGCCGGGCGCGGCTGGAGCTTGCCGGCGACGGACAGCCGGGCGACGTGCTTCGACTGTCGCCGCAGGTGCGCGACGTGACCGCCGACGGCGAGGCCATCGCCAGCATTCCGAATCGCGACATCGAGCCTTTCCTGTCGCAGCCGGCCGTCGTCTCGGCGGGCGAACTGGCGAAATACCCGCGCATCGTTGCCGCGCAGGAAGGACGCGTGTTCCTCGGCCGTGGCGACACGGCGTATGCACGCGGCATCGCCGACGAGAAGATCGAGCGCTACAACGTGTTCCGTCCGGCGCGGCCGCTGTACGACCCGGATGACGTTGAGCGCAAGACGCCGATCGCCTACGAAGCCTTCTATCTCGGCACCGCGCAGATGGCCAAGGGCGGCGAGGTCGCGACGCTGCGCATCCGCGAGAGCACGCGCGAGATCGGCGTGGGCGACCGGCTGATCCCGATCAGCCGCCAGCCGGTGCTCTCGTATGTTCCGCGACGTCCGGACAAGGCCATCGACGGCCGCATCGTTTCGATCTACAGCGGCCTCAACCAGACCGGCACGCAAAGCGTCGTGACGCTGAATCGCGGCGCGAAGCACGGCGTCGAGATCGGTCATGTGCTCGGCCTGCTCGAGACCGGCGCGACGATCCTCGACCGCACGAGCGACAAGCGCGAGTTCGTCAAGCTGCCGGACGAGCGGATCGGCGAGATGTTCGTCTTTCGCGTCTTCGACGAGATTTCTTATGCGCTGGTCATGCGCGTGACCAAGCCGGTTCGCGTCGGCGATCGCTTCGTCCAGCCCGACTGACGTCGCAACGCTTGCTCGCCCCGGACGGCCGCCGCTGGCGGCCGTTTCGCTTTCTGGCGCAGCCGGCAATCGTTCGACCGACCGGAATATTCGTGCTGGCCAACGCGGCGCCTGCCTTTACGCTTGCGCAATGCAAGCCGCCGAACGCGCCGCCTGGCTGCGCCTGACGCTGACCC
>JBFGOX010000549.1:0-2275 GCA_041565015.1 Burkholderiaceae bacterium | reverse complement strand
GTGGTCTCGCCGCTGATGCTTGCGTTGACGACGTTATACTTCGCCGCCTCTTTCTGCAGGCGGTCGGTCGCCAGTTGAACCCAGCCGGAGCCGCGCGGCAGACCGTATTCGGCCGACAGGCTGTCGCCCAGGATCAGGATCGTCGTCTTGGCGCTGGCCGCGGCGGCGATCAGCGCCGTGCAGAGCAGCGCGACGCGCAGCCATGCGGCAGCCGAACTCAGCACAGGAAATGAACGCAGGACAAGGAGCACATCACGCATCAGACGCGGCATTGACGGCCAGCGGCCTGACCAAGATCGTGCAGGACGCCACAGGCAGCCTGACGATCCTTGATGATATCAATCTCAGCATCGCGACCGGCGAGACCGTGGCCATCGTCGGCGCGTCGGGTTCCGGCAAGTCGACGCTGCTCGGTCTGCTGGCGGGTCTTGATGTGCCGACGCGCGGCAGAGTGCGGCTTTTCGAGGCGGACCTGTTCGCCAACGACGAAGACGGTCGCGCCCGGCTGCGCGCGGAGAAGATCGGTTGTGTGTTCCAGTCGTTCCAGTTGCTGCCGCATCTGAGCGCACTGGAGAACGTCCTGCTGCCGATGGAACTGGCCGGGCGCACACCCGACGGGATCGACGCGCCGCGGGCGGCGCGCGAGATGCTGCAGCGGGTCGGCCTCGGCGAAAGGCTGACGCATTACCCGAAGACGCTGTCCGGCGGCGAGCAGCAGCGCGTCGCGCTGGCGCGCGCGTTCGTGCTGCGGCCGCCGCTGCTGCTTGCCGACGAGCCGACCGGCAGCCTCGACGCGCGCACCGGAGAGGCCGTGATCGAATTGATGTTCGAGCTGAACCGCGAACGTGGCTCGACGCTGGTGCTGGTAACGCACGATCCGCAGATCGCCGCCCGCTGCGCCCGGCGCATCGAGCTGAACGCCGGCCGCATCGTCGCCGGGTGATTCCTGGTCAAGCCGCAGCGCGCAGCCGTGCCAGGCGGCGCGCCGCCAGCGTTGCGATGTCACCGGCCACCAGCCCGATGTCGGCGCCGAAGTCGTCGGCGGCGGCGCCGTGCAGCCACACTGCAGCCTGTGCGGCTTGCACCGGTTCTTCGCACTGGGCGGCGAGCGCGGCGATGATTCCGGCAAGCACGTCGCCGGTGCCGGCGCTGGCGAGCGCCGGCGAGCCCGTCGGATTGACTGCGTAGCGTCCGTCGGGGCGGGCGATCACGCTGCCGGCGCCCTTCAGAACTACCAGCGCGTTGAGGCGGCGCGCCAGTTCGAGTGCCTGCCCGATGCGATCGGACTGCACGGCTGCCGATGTGGTGTGCAACAGCCGCGCCGCTTCGAGCGGATGCGGTGTCAGCACCGTCGCCGCCTTGCGTCCCGCGCAGGCCAGCGCCAGCGCGGCGTCGGCGGCGAGCAGGTTCAACGCATCGGCATCGATCACCAGCGGCACGTCCAGCCCGAGCGCGCCGGCCAGCGTCATCCGCGCGGCGACGTCATCGCCAATGCCGCACCCGACCGCGCATGCCGACAGTTCCTTCAGGCTGCTCAGCGGCTTGAACATCAGTTCCGGCTGCAGCGGATCGACCCGCAGCTCAGGCGCCCCGATGCAGTCCACGTATACACGGCCGGCGCCGAGGCGCAGTGCCGCGCGGGCGGCAAGCAGTGCGGCGCCGACCATGCCGACGTTGCCGCCGACGATCGCAACGCTGCCGAAGCTTCCTTTGTGCGTGTTGCGCGGTCGTGCGGCGAGCAACGCCGCGAAATCGGCTGGCGCGAGCAGCGTGCCCGCGCAACGGCCCGGCGCGATACCGATCGTCTCGATGTCGACCCGTCCGGCCGCCTCGCATCCGGCACCGGTGAATAGCCCCGGCTTGCCGCCGATGAACGTGATCGTCCGCGCCGCGCGCACGCCGGCCACATGGCCGACCCAGGTGCCACGGTCGGCGTCGAGTCCGCTCGGCAGATCGATCGCGATCACCGGCGCCGTCTGGCGGTTCATCCATTCGGCGGCGGCGAGGTAGACGCCGGCCAGCGGTCGCGACATGCCGATGCCGAACATCGCGTCGACCACCGCATCGCAGTGGTCGTCGGCGGGCAATTCGGTCACCGTCAGGCCGCCGGCGGCTGCCCAGTTCGCGAAGGCGGCACGCGCATCATCGGTTGCCGCCGGTGCCAGCGCGACGCACTGCACCCAGACGCCGCGCCGCGCGAGTTCGAGGGCGCAGACATAGCCATCGCCGCCGTTGTTGCCGGGCCCACAGATCACGCGCACGCGCGGCTGCGCGC
>JBFGOX010000548.1:0-2291 GCA_041565015.1 Burkholderiaceae bacterium | reverse complement strand
GCTGCTGCGCCACCTGCGCCGTGTCGTTCGACTTCACGCAAAACAGCACCAGATCGGCGCCCCGCGCCGCTTCGATATCCGTCGACGCGACGACCGCGATGCGCTCGTGCGCCGAAGCCCTTTCGATCAGCAGGCCATCGCGCTCGATCGCGGCGACGTGATCCGGCCGTCCGATCAGCGTGACCTGCGCCCCGGCGCGCGCCAGCATGCCGCCGAAATAGCAGCCGACCGCTCCGGCACCTACCACCGCGATCCGCGGCCAGGATTGCTGCGTCACCCCCTCCTCCATCGGTGCCGAGAATGATAAGAGCCGTCGGCGCGCGGCCCGATCGCGGGCTTTTCGTTGCAGCGCGACGGCGCGTATGGTGCTTGGGCGCGCCTGCAAGCGCAGTCGCGCCACGTGCCGGCCGCCGCGGACGGCGAACGGATGCGGGTCCGCCAACGGCCGGTCGGGATGCGATTCGTTGCACGTTCCAGCAGCAAAGACTGAAACGACGAGGAGGTCATGATGAGTTCGAACGCCATATTCTTCGGTTGGAGCCGTTCACTGCCCGGGCGCGAACGTCTGAGCGCAGAGCACTTCGGCGAGTTCGTCGGCTACCTCGGCGCTCTGCAGAAGGGCGGCCAGATCCAGTCTTTCGACGTCATGTTCCTGAATCCGCACGGCGGCGACATGAACGGCTTTTTCCTGATCCGCGGCGACAGCGGCAAGCTCGACGCGGTCATGGCCAGCGACGACTGGGTCAAGCACATGATGCGCGCCAACATGCACCTGGATGGCTCCGGCGCCGTGCGCGGCGTGACCGGGGATCTGGTGGCGAAGCGAATGGACCTCTGGAAAGGCCTGATCCCCGGCTGAAGCGGCCATTCGCAACAGGGCTGCGCCGCGATCGGGGCCGGCAGCGACGACGATGTACGCTGCGGCCTATCCATCGCCCGCCCTTGACCGCATGTCGCAGCCCAGCCGTTCGCCCACCGTCTTCAATGCCCGGATGGCCGCGCGGCTCGAGCGCATGTACGCGAGCCCGCAGGTCGTCGCGCAACGCGTCGCGTTTCGCAAGGTGCTTGCGGCGCAGCCTGGGCAGACCGGCATCGATGTCGGCTGCGGGCTGGCCCACCTGGCGTGCGAGCTGGCCGCCGACGTCGCGCCGGGCGGCCGGATCATCGCGCTCGACAGCAGCGAGCACATGGTCGGCGAAGCGGCGGCACGCGTGGCGGCCGCCGGGCTCACCGAGCGGATCGAAGTCAGGCCGGGCGATGCGACCGCGCTCGACCTGCCGGAGGCCAGCGTCGATTTCGTCGTTGCCGCACAGGTGTATTCGTACGTGCCCGACGTGCAGCGGGCGATCGCAGAAGCGGCACGGGTGCTGCGACCGGGCGGCCGGCTGGCGGTCCTGGAGACCGATTGGGACCTGTGCCTTTACGAATCGGCCGACCGCGACCTGGCGCGGCGCATCCTCGATGCGCGCGCGCTGCATTTCGCGCACCCGCGCCTGCCGCGGCAACTGCACCGGCTGATGCGCGCGGCGGGGCTGACGCTGGCCTGCTGCGAGGTCTTTCCGATCGTCGAGACACGCTTCGAAGCCGATTCGTTCGGCGCCAGCCTGCTTCCGGTGCTGCGCGACGCCGCCGTTCGCGACGGCATCGGCGAGTCCGCGGTCGACGGCTGGATCGCCGACGTGCAATCGCGCACCGCAGACGGCGAGTATTTCTTTGCCACCAACCGCTTCATCTTCGTCGCCACCCGTTAGGCGCCGGCCTGACATCAGCCAATGATCGAAGCACTGCTGCTCGCCGTCACCCGCGTGACGACCCTGGCCGGTCAAGTCGTGCTGACCAATGCCACCGGCTTCTTCTTCGAGCGCGGTGACCGGCTGTTCCTGATCACCGCCCGCCACGTCGTTCTCGACGAGGCGAGCAACCATTTGCCGGACGCGTTGCGGATCGAGCTGCACCTTGATCCGGAAAACGTCGTGCAGACGAACGACCTGTTGATTCCGCTGTATCGCGACGGCCAGCCCCTGTGGCGACAGAGCGTCGATACCGGCGGCCAGATCGACGTGGTGGCGGTCGAACTCGATCGCGCGGCGCTTCCCGATATGCCGGCACTGCATTCGTTCACGCCGGCGCACCTGGTCGAACACCTGAACGAGATCGAGGTCGGCACGCCGGTGCTGATCGTCGGTTTTCCGCTCGGGTTTCACGACACGCTGCACCGGCTGCCGGTGGCGCGGCAGGCGGTGATCGCCTCGGCCTTCGGCATCCGCTTCCAGGGCCACGGTTTCTTCCTG
>JBFGOX010000547.1:0-2317 GCA_041565015.1 Burkholderiaceae bacterium | reverse complement strand
CGCTGTGGTTCGCACCAGTGCAGCCGGGAAGCCCGCTGGCGCTTTGCCTGCTCGACGAAGACGGCTGCCGTTTTCTCGCCGCGTGGCGATCGCGGCATGTCCGCGGCGCGGCGGTCGACACCGTGCTGGTGCGCGACGCCTCGCTCGAGCGCCTGGCGATGGACTATGCGTCGGCCGCGTGGCACGACGGCTGGCGCGGGCTGCTCAATGTGCAGGCGCGGCTGAACGATGCTGGGCAGTACGTGCCGATCGAACTGGCCGGTCGGTTCATGGGCGGCACCAGTTCGTTGCATCGGCTCGGCATTCCGGTCACCGCCATTGTGTTGCGCCGATTCATCGATGGCTTCGACCTGGCCGCGCCGGTCGTGCCGTCGTTCGACACACGCGTCGTGCGGCAGGTGGTGACGTACGTCGTCCGCGAAGAACAGGAATCGGCGCTGCGCGCCGCCGGCGTCTGGCGTGCCACCGGGTGAACTGCCCTGCTACGGTGACCGGCCGAACCTAGGAGAACAGACGATGGATGTCGACCAATTCCGCCAGTTGATCGGACCGCTCGCTGACGCGGTGGCCGGACGGGAACTTACGGCCGACCTCGGCGACGAACTGGATCGCCGATTCCCGCCGTCGGGCGAGACGTTCAGGGCCATCGAGGCGGCCTGCCAACAGGCGATCGAAGCGGGCTGGATGTGCACGCAGGGCGGCGCGGGGCGGCGCTTCGGGCGCGTGATCGAGCCGGGGCCGCAGACGGCGAACCTCAGCGTCGACGTCGTCGATCTGACCGACATCGTCGGCCCGCACCATCGCCATCCGAACGGCGAAGTCTGCATGGTGATGCCGGTCACGCCCGGTGCGCGCTTCGACGGCAAGGGTGCCGGCTGGAAGGTCTATCCGCCCGGTTCGGCGCACCATCCGACGGTGACCGAAGGTCGCGCGCTGGTGCTCTACATGCTGCCCGAGGGCAGGATCGAATTCACGCCGGCCGGCTGAGCGACGCGCGGGTCTCGTCGTCAGGAAACGCCGCTCGACTTTACCCGTTGCGTGTGCGGCCAGCGCCCCGTCAAGCGGTATCGGCCACCGCCGGCGCGCTCGCAAAGCGCGCGCCGAGTCCGCCCAGCGCCGCCTTGCCCCGAACTGTCAGGTCGGAGATGAAGCGAAACTGTTGCCGCGCGTCGACCGGATAGGCCTTCAGCCGGTAGTGCGTGCCCCAGGGCTTTTCCTGCACGATGACCGCGATCGGCCGCTCGAGGTACAGGTAGGGGCTGGTCAGCGCCACGTCCTGCAGCGCCTGCCTGGCCTTCGCCGCGTCGTGATCCGGGTGCAGATAGAAGTTGGCGACGCATTGCAGTCTTGGCGTGCCGTCGTTGGCGTTGAAGATCGGGTTGTTCCACAGGTGTGAATGCGGGATCGACACCACCGTGTCATCGGGCGTGACGAGCTCCACCGTGCGCATGCCCACGTGCCTGACTTCACCGTAGACGCCACCGACCTCGATCCAGTCGCCGTTGCGGTAGGGCATTTCGCCGACGATGACAACACCGGCGATCAGGCTGCTGGCAAAGTCCTTCAGTGCAAATCCCAGCGCCAGGCCGGCCGCGCCGAGCAGTGCGACCATGTTCTGCAGCGAAGGCTCGATGATCAGCGGCACGATCAGCAGGAATGCCGCCACGATGATCAGCAGCCGCAGCAGCGGCACCGTCGCCAGCACATGCAGCCGCTTCTTGCCGTGCAGTCGATTGGCGATCCAGGGCAGCGCCCGCTGCGCGCCGGCGATCAGGACCATGGCCACGACGACGATCAGCGCGAGGTCGATCAGCGTGCCGACGTCGGGCGTCTTGAAGATCTGCGCGAGCTGGCTCTTCTGCGTCATGGTCGGGACTCAGAAATCATCGGTCAGGTAGTCACGGCCGCGCAGCAGTTCACGCACGAGGGCGTAGCCGAGCGCATCCACCGCCCAGCGCTCGCCGCGCAACTGCACCAGGCCAAGGTCCTGCAGCCGGAGCAGGACGGCGAGGCATCGGTGCAGCGCAAGCGGCAGCAGTTCGGGCAGCAGTGTCGCCGGCAGCCCGTCGTGCAGCAGCAGGGCATGCAGCACGAAGGCGGTGTCTTCATCGGCCTCGATTGGCGAGGTGGGCCCCGGCAGCGCGGCAGAGACCCAGACGACTTCGTCCTGCGGCTCGCCCGTCTGCGGCGCCGGGGCGTTCGCCGCCAGGTCTTTTCCTTCCTCCTCCGGTTCGTCGCGCAGTTGCTCGCGCCAGTAGCTGCGCGCCGTGCCCACGTTGCCCCGGCAGTGCGCGGCGAGGCGGACGATCTCGGCGCT
>JBFGOX010000546.1:0-2329 GCA_041565015.1 Burkholderiaceae bacterium | reverse complement strand
TCGTTGGGCCGGTGGTCCATGCGGTCGGCAAGCCCGACCAGCGCCAGCACCGTCTCGACGCGTTCACGCCGCTCGCGGCGCGACAGCGCAGTAAGCAGCAGCGGCAGCTCGACGTTCTCGAACGCCGTGAGCACCGGCATCAGGTTATAGAACTGGAAGATGAAACCGATCGACGCTGCGCGCCAGCCGGCCAGATCCGTCTCGGAGAACTGCGTGATGTCGTCGCCGGCAATCATCAGCTGGCCGGCGTCGGGTTTGTCGATGCCGGCGATCAGGTTCAGCAGCGTGCTCTTGCCCGAGCCCGACGGGCCCATCAGCGCGACGAAGTCGCCGCGGCCGATGTCCAGGTTGATGTCGGTGAGCACCGGCACGATCTGCTCGCCGCGCGTGTAGCTCTTGGCCACACTGCGGATCTCGATCAGCGCGCCGCTTTCGGCGGCGCGCGCGGTTCGCTGTACCGGTGACGCCGATCGCGTCATCACCGATCACTTCTTCGCCGCCACCACGGCGGCGCCATCGGCAAGATCCTTCGGCGGCGCGATCACGACGCGCGTGCCCGGAGCGAGGCCTTCGACGCGCCTCAGATCGCCGAGCGCGGCGCCGACTTTCACCGCCGTGCGCACGACCTTGCCGCCGGCGGCGTCATTGGCCGCGCTGTTGCCCGCCGCGACGACGAACACGACCTCCTTGCCGTCGTGCTCGACGATCGCCTGCGGGCGCAGCGCCGGCACCGGCGTGCGTTCGTCAGCGGCCAGCGCGCGCGACAGGAAGGCGATCTTCGCGCTCATGTCGGGCAGCACGCGCCCATCGGTCTCGTCGAACCTCACCTTGACCAGCAGCGTGGCCTTGCTGCGATCGACGGTGGGCACGATGCGCGAGACCGAGCCAGCCAGCCGCAGGTCGGGGAAGGCGTCGAGCTGGATCTCGGCCGGCTGACCGACCTTGATCTTCGCGATGCTCGACTCGGACACGTCGGCCTCGACTTCGAGCGTTGTCATGTCGGCCATCGTCACCACGGCGCCGGTCGTACCCGAGGCGCTGGAAAACGGCGTAAGGATGTCACCGACGTTGGCATTTTTCGTCAGCACCATGCCCGCGAATGGCGCGCGGATCAGTGTCTGGTCGACGCTGACCGTGGCCGCGCGCAGGTTCGCCTGCGCCACCGCGATCTGTGCCCGCAGCGTTTCGATCGCCGCCCTGGCCTTGTTGAAGCGCGCCACGGCGGTGTCGACCGACGCTTCGGACACGAAGTCCTTGCTGGCCAGCTCGCGCGCGCGTTTCAGTGCGACCTCGGCATCGGCCAGCTCCGCCTGGCCCTGCACCAGATTCGCCTCGGCAACCTTGACGCCGGCGGCGGCCTGCTCGCGGGCGGCGGCGACATCACGGCTTTCAAGCCGCGCGATGACCTCGCCGTCAGCGACGCGCTGGCCCTCCTGCACGCCGAGCCATTCGAGCCGGCCCGTGGCCTTGCTCGACACCGAAGCGCGCCGCGCCGCGGTCACGCGGCCCGTGGCATTCAGAACCGTGACCGCCTGCGACGGATAGGCCGAGACCACGCTGCCGATTTCGACCGCAACTGGCCGGCCGCGCTGGCTTACGAACCCCGCCGCCAACCCCGCGGCCAGCAAGGCCAGCAGCCAGACCCACCAGCGCTTCCACAGCGGCCGCCGCCGGCGCAGCGGCGTCATGCTGCGGTCGATCGCGAGCTGGTTCAGTGCACTGCCGGTGTCGCTGTCGGTCATCGCGGCGATCCGCCTCGGGAACGCCGATCCTACCGAACCGGAATGCCGGCGCTGAGCGCGCGGGGGTTTGAACAAAAAAGCCGGCGCACGTCGCCGTGCGCCGGCCTGAATTGGACGCCGGGCCTGTGCGTCGTCAGTCCGGGATCACCAGCGTGTCGCCATCGAAGGTGATGCGGTCACCCGGGGCCGGCCCCGCCAGAATCGGCGGCACATGGGCGGCGGCGAGGGGAGTCGCTGCGGCGCCGCGCGGGGTGCCGCGAACAATCTGCGACGGCGGCAGCGGCACGCCCTGGGTCAGGTGCGCCCACATCGCGTCCATCGCGCGAGTGAAGTACACGTGCAGTGGCACGTAGTTCGCGTCATATCCCGGGAACGGCAGGAAGGCGTCGAAATGCTGCGCGTTGGTGACCTCGACGTAACGCAGTTTGGTCGTCGCTCCCTCGCGCCAGCGATTGTGCGCGACGTACGGGCGCGAAGAGAAATTCACCGGAACCAGCGCGTCGGCACGGCCATGGACGATGATCGCCGGTTTGCCGTGCAGGTTTGCTGATCGCTGCACCTGTGCAATGCCGCCGCGCACACGCCCC
>JBFGOX010000545.1:0-2349 GCA_041565015.1 Burkholderiaceae bacterium | reverse complement strand
GCCTTGGCCAATGCCGGCGCGTCATTGATGCCGTCGCCGGCCATCGCCACGCGCTGTCCCGTGGCCTGCAGGCGCGAGACCAGGTCGACCTTGTCCTTCGGCTTGACTTCGCCGATCACCTCGTCGATGCCGAGTTTCGCCGCCACTGCACGGGCGGTGGTCCAGCCATCGCCAGTTGCCATCACCACCTTCACGCCTTCGTCGCGCAGCGCGGCCAGCGCCTGCGGCGTGCTCGCCTTGATCGGATCGGCCACCGCGATCAGCCCGGCCAGCCTTCCGTCGACGGCCACGTGCATCACGCTGGCGCCCTGGCCGCGCAGCTCTTCGCCCTGCGCCTGCAGCGCTTTCCAGTCGACCTTCAGGTCGTCCATCAGCGCGGTGTTGCCGATGGCGACCGATTGGCCTTCCACCTTGCCGCGCACGCCGATGCCGGCGGTCGTTTCGAAACTTTCGGGCTCGACGAGTCTCAGTTCGCGCTTGCGCGCCTCGGCGACGATTGCCTGCGCCAGCGGATGCTCTGCGGCCTGGTCGAGGCTGGCGGCGATTCGCAGCACGTCTTGATCCTTCCAGCCTTCTGCGGCGACGACGCGATCGAAGGCGGGCTTGCCTTCGGTCAGCGTGCCGGTCTTGTCGACGACCAGCGTGTCGATGCGGCGCAGCGCCTCGATCGCCGCAGCGTCGCGGAACAGCACGCCGCGCGTGGCGGCGCGCCCGGTGGCGACCATGATCGACATCGGCGTGGCCAGCCCCAGCGCACACGGACAGGCGATGATCAGCACCGCCAGCGCGTTGATCGTCGCGTAGACCCAGCGCGGCTCGGGGCCGAAGGTGCCCCAGACGAAGAAGGTCAGTGCGGCGATGCCGATCACTGCCAGCACGAACCATCCGGCGACCACGTCGGCCAGCCGCTGCATCGGCGCGCGCGAGCGCTGCGCGGCGGCGACCATCTGCACGATCTGCGCCAGCATCGTCTCCGAGCCGATCTTCTCGGCGCGCATCACGAGGCTGCCTGTCGTGTTGATGGTGGCGCCGATCAGCTTGTCGTTGCGGCGCTTGTCGACCGGGATCGGCTCGCCGGTCAGCATCGATTCGTCGACACTGCTTGCGCCGTCGAGCACCACGCCGTCGACCGGCACCTTTTCGCCCGGTCGCACGCGCAGGCGGTCGCCGATGTGCACGTGCGCCAGCGGCACGTCCTCCTCGGTGCCGTCGTCGCGAAGGCGGCGCGCTGTCTTCGGCGCCAGGCCCAGTAGCGCCTTGATCGCCGCCGAGGTCTGTGAACGGGCGCGCATCTCGAGCATCTGGCCGAGCAGCGTCAGCGAGACGATCACCGCCGCCGCCTCGAAATAGACGCCGACGCGGCCATTGACAAAGAAGCTCTGCGGGAACCACTGCGGCGCGATGGTCGCTGTCGCGCTGTAGATGAACGCTGCCGCCACGCCCAGCCCAATCAGCGTCCACATGTTCGGGCTGCGGTTGACGACGGACTGCACGCCGCGCACGAAGAACGGCCAGCCTGCCCACAGGATCACCGGCGAAGACAGCGCGAACTCGATCCACGGCTGCGCTGCCAGCGGCGGCCAGACCAGCCGGTGGCCGAACATCGCGATGACGACGACGACGACCGTCAGCGGCAGCGTGCCCCAGAAGCGGCGCGTGAAATCGCGCAGTTCCGGATGCTCGTCGTCGTCCAGCGACGGCATCAGCGGTTCGAGCGCCATGCCGCACTTCGGGCAGGTTCCGGGCCCGGCCTGGCGGATCTCCGGATGCATCGGGCAGGTATAGATCGTGCCGGCGGCTTCGTCGCCCGCGGCCTGCTCTGGCGGCGAGCCTTGCGGCTTCGCAGCCGCGTGCCCGTGCGCGTGCTTGTGCGCATGCTCGCGCTTGTGCGCGGCGTGGTCGTGGCAATGGGCGTGCGCGGTTTCGCTCATGGTCGATGTCCTGTCTGGCGCGGTTTCTCGTTTCCTGCAGTGATGCACTGAGGCAGCGGCGCTCGGCTCCGCGGCGTGGCTGCCTGACGCGGCTGCGCTGCAGCTGCCCGCTGTCGCCGCTCAGGCGGCTTGCACGACGACCGGCGAATAGCCGGCGGCCTTGATTGCTTGGCTGGCGGCCTGCGCGTCGAGGGCGCCGGCAACGCGGACGCGACGCGCCAGCAGGTCGAACTCGACCTGGGTCGTCGCGTCGGCCTTGTGCAGCGCCTTGGTGATCGACGAGACGCAGTGGTCGCACATCATGTCTTTGACTTCGAATTCAAGCATCGTGTTCTCCTGGTGCAGATAACTGCTGCGGGTTCAGGTGATGCGCAACGCGGTCGCGGCTTCAAGCGTGTGCGCGGGAATCGTTTTTTCG
>JBFGOX010000544.1:0-2354 GCA_041565015.1 Burkholderiaceae bacterium | reverse complement strand
GCCTGGCGCGCGGCGAGCAGTTCCTTCGTTTTCATGGTCTGGAACTGTCGCAGGCTGTCGGCCAGCGCGCGTTTGAGCAGGACTGCCATCTGCTTCGGGTCGCGGTGCGCGCCGCCAAGCGGCTCGGCAACGATGCGGTCGATCAGCCCGAGCGCCTTCAGCCGGTGCGCGGTGAGCCCTAGCGCCTCGGCCGCGTCGGGCGCCTTCTCGGCGCTTTTCCACAGGATCGAGGCGCAGCCCTCGGGCGAAATCACCGAGTACGTGGCGTATTGCAGCATCAGCACATGGTCGGCCACCGCGATGGCCAGGGCGCCGCCGGAGCCGCCCTCGCCGATGATCGTGGCGACGATCGGCACCTTCAGGTGCGACATCTCAAAGAGGTTGCGGCCGATGGCTTCCGACTGGCCGCGCTCTTCCGCGTCCACGCCGGGATACGCGCCCGGCGTGTCGACGAAGGTGAACACCGGCAGGCCGAATTTCTCTGCCAGCTTCATCAGCCGCAGCGCCTTTCGATAGCCCTCCGGCTTGCTCATGCCGAAGTTGCGCGCGGTGCGTTCCTTCGTGTCGCGACCCTTCTGGTGGCCGAGCACCATCACCGGCGCGCCGTTGAAACGCGCCAGCCCGCCGACGATCGACGCGTCGTCGGCAAAGGTGCGGTCGCCGTGCAGCTCGTGGAAATCGGTGAAGATGTCGCCGATGTAATCAAGCGTGTACGGTCGCTGTGGATGGCGCGCCAGCTGCGAGACCTGCCACGGCGTCAGCTTGGCGTAGATGTCCTTCAGCAGCGCCTGGCTCTTTTTCTGCAGCCGTTCGATCTCTTCCGAGATGTCGACCGCGGAGTCGTCCTGCACGAAGCGCAGTTCCTCGATCTTCACTTCGAGCTCGGCGATCGGCTGCTCGAAGTCCAGGAAGGTCGTCTTTGCCATGTTGTTCTCAGTACTCCACCGGCACCGGATCGAGGCTTCGCCACAGATACCAGGTGGCCACGCTGGCCCACGGCACCCACGCCGCCGCCAGGGCCTGCACCTGCTGCCTGCCCGCGCGCGCCAGCAGCTCGCGCGTGGGCACCCCCTGCAGGTAATGCCGGCTCACCGCCCTGAGCAGCCCGAGGTCGTCGAGCGGCAGCACATTAGGCCGCAAAAGGTTAAAGATCAAGAACATCTCCGCCGTCCAGCGGCCGATGCCGCGGATGTCGGTCAGCCTGTCGATGATCGCTTCGTCGTCCAGGGCGGCGAATGCAAGCGGATCGACGCGGCCGTCGGCAAAGTGCCCGGCAAGGTCGCGCAGATATTCGACCTTGCGTTCGGACAGACCGCAGCCGCGCAGCGTTTGCGGCCGCCGGCACAGCACCGCGGCGGGCGTCAGTTCGGGGCATGTGGCGAGCAGGCGCGCCCACACCGCGTCTGCCGCCTTGACCGAGATCTGCTGGCCGACGATCGAGCGGGCCAGCGTGGAAAAAGGATCGCCGCGCGAGGCCAGCGCCACCCGCGGATGCTGGCGGATGATCCGCGCCAGCACCGGGTCGGCCGCCGCCAGTGCCCTGCGGGCGCGCGGCCAGTAGTCGGGACGGGTCACTCTGGGATTACTGCCGTCGCCAGGTCGTGCCGGATGCGGAATCCTCGAGCACGATCCCCTGCGCGGCGAGTTCGGCGCGGATGCGATCGGCTTCGGCGAAATTCTTCGCTTTCTTCGCTGCCGTTCGCTGCGCGATCAGAATCTCGATTTGCGCCGCGTGCTGATCGGCCTCGCCGCCGCGCAGATAAGGCACGGGCTCGTGCTGCAGGAGCCCCAGCACGCCGCCGAGCCCTTTCAGCTGTCGCGCCAGCTCGGCCGACTTGCCGCGATTGATCTCGTTGGCCAGTTCGAACAGCACCGCCATCGCGACGGGCGTGTTGAAGTCGTCGTCCATCGCCGCCGCGAAGCGCTGCGCATGCGGTTCGCTCCAGTCGACGTCGCCCGTTGCCGGCGGCGTGTCGCGCAACGCGATGTACAGCCGGTCGAGCGCCGTCTTGGCATCCGTGAGCAGCGACTCGTCATAGGCGATCTGGCTGCGATAGTGCCCGCGCACGAGGAAGAAGCGAACGGCTTCCGCTGCCCGCGCCTCGCCCCACAATGCGCCGTAGTGCTCGAGCACGTCGCGGATGGTGAAGAAGTTGCCGAGCGACTTCGACATCTTCTCCTCGCCGACGCGCAGCGCGCCGCAATGCATCCACACGTTGGCGAACGTCTGGCCATACGCGCCTTCGCTCTGCGCGATCTCGTTCTCGTGGTGCGGAAAGATCAGGTCCGGCCCGCCGCCGTGGATGTCGAAGGTGAGGCCGAGCGTCTCGCCCGCCATCGCCGAACATTCGATG
>JBFGOX010000543.1:0-2362 GCA_041565015.1 Burkholderiaceae bacterium | reverse complement strand
TCGAGGCGGCCGGCGCAGTCGCCGGTACGGCCATCGATGCGCTGGCGCGCGTGGCGGCCGGTGAAACGGCGCGCAGCTTCCAGCCGATCGGCGGCCTGCACCATGCACGCCGCGATACGGCAGCCGGATTCTGCGTGATCAACGACCTCGGTATCGTCATCGATAGCCTGCGCCGCGATTACGGCGTGCAGCGGATCGCCTACGTCGACATCGACGTGCACCACGGCGACGGCGTTTTCTACACCTATGAAGACGACCCCGAACTTTTCGTCGTCGACATCCACGAAGACGGCCGTTACCTCTATCCGGGCACCGGCCACGCATTCGAGCGCGGCGCCGATAGAGCCGAAGGCAGCAAGCTGAACCTGCCGCTCGCGCCCGGCGCAACCGACGCCGATTTCCTGCGCGCCTGGGGCGCCGCCGAGGAATTCCTGCGCGGCCAGCGGCCGCAGTTCATCCTCCTGCAGTGCGGCGTCGACAGCCTGCGCGGCGACCCGCTGGCGCACCTGGCGCTGACACCAAAGGCGCACGCCCACGCTACCGAGCGGCTGTGCCGGCTGGCCAACGAACTGTGCGCAGGCCGGCTGATGGCCTTTGGCGGCGGCGGCTACAACCTCGACAACCTGGCGCACGGCTGGAGCGCCGTACTTGAGGAACTGCTGCGCGGGTCGTGGCGGTAGGTTGGCGAGGCTTGAAGTCCCTCGTTGTGCAGAAGAAACCGAGTCGATCTCTCCTAACTGCGGACAAGGAGATGGAACACTTGGACCCGCGAATCACTCAAGAAGAAGGCAGGGCCGACAGGTCCAAATGCTGGAGACGCCGGCTGCGGTAGCAGACGAAGACCGCTGCTGCCTAGCCGCGCGCGCTTTCGATCAGTCGATGCAATTCCGCCGGGATCGGCATCGGGCGGACTGGACTTACATTGCTGCCGCCGGTGTTGCCGAGCGGCACGAGCCCGAACGGTGTCTTGGTGGCGGCGCCGACCAAGCGCAACACCTGGCCGAGGATCTCGCGCAAATTGTGCTGCCTCAGGCCCCAGACGAACATGCGCCAGTGCACGCGCACATGCAGGACCGTCGACGCCTGGCCGAGCACATGCGCGCGTTCCAGGTGCTTGAAGGCCATGGCGGCGTCGCCCCGGTGCGTCGCGGCGCGCGCTGCCGCAAGTTCGGCGTTGACGGCCGGCGCAATGCGTTTCGTGAAGCAGGTCATGACGGTCTCCTCAATCAATTGCGCCGCGATTGTGCAAAGACGACGGGCGTGCCCGACTTGAACGTTCGGGCGGTTGCTGCTGATGCTGCGCCTGCCGACGCAGAAGTCGCTCGCGCAGCGTTGATCCGGTGGCGTGCATTCGGTGTCGCCGCTAGTCGACGAGCATCAATGGCGCCGCGACCCCGCTTGCCATCAGCTGCTCCCTGAGCAGCCCACGCCAGGCGTGCGCCGGCTGCCAGATCCGCAGCACGTCGTCGAACGCGCGGTCGGCGTCTTCGCCGAGCTCGATCACGCGATACAGGAACACCATCGACGAGGCGCGCAAGTTCACCTGGCAATGGACCAGCACGCGCTGCCCGCGGTGCTGGCGCAGCAGTCCGGCGAGCCGCGCGTAGTCGTCCGCCTGCGGCTTGGCGAAGTCGACCGGGACATGGTGGTACTCGAGACCCGCCTCGCGCGCCAGACCAGCTTCGTCATCATGAGAACCGGCCACGCCGTTCGGGGCGAGGTTGATCACCACCGCGTAGCCCGCCTCGGCGATCACCTTGAACTGGCGCCGGGTCGGCATCCCGGAGGTCGCCAGCGTCGGCGACACCGGGATGTAGTTCAACGCCGGATCGCCCGGCCTGATAGCGACCGGCTGCGCGACCCACGCGAAGGCGGCCAGCGCCAGCGTCACGACGACGCCGGCAGCCAATGCCCTGGGCAGCCGCCGCCACCGGCGTCTTGTCTCCACAGTTCCGTGCGCCATCTCCGGTGACCTCTTCTCAGCGGCAGCCGCAGCCGGTGCCGGCCGCATGGCAGTCGCAGCTGGGGCCACAGTCGCAGCCGGATTGCGCGGATTTTCCGGTGACGGATTTGCCGTTGCACCCGCACGGGCAGGCATCGCCCGGGCAGACACTGCAACTGCAGGAGGGGATAAGGTCCTTGTTCATGTCGGTTCCTTTTCGCGAGTCGATCGGCGACGACCATCGTCACCGTGCTGCGCATTGTGGGCAGCACGCCGTCGTGGCACTTGAACAAAAGGGCTGACCTGCGCCAAAGTCACGCGTCGGCGCAGGAGGAGCGAGGCGATGACGATCGCGGCAAGTTCGACCGCTGAACCTGCGCTGCCGCTGCCGCGTCGGCCGATCGCCGGCATCGGCCGAAT
>JBFGOX010000542.1:0-2368 GCA_041565015.1 Burkholderiaceae bacterium | reverse complement strand
CGGAATGACCCGCTGCTGGAGCCGGCGCCGAGGCCGACCGGCGAGCGCATCGAGCCGCGCTTCGGCGAGCCGGCGAACGCGCCTTCGCCCGAGGCCGAGTCGAAAAAGGCTGCACCGGCGCCGGCGCGCCCGCAGGTGCCGGACTGGGCCGAGGACCCGCTGCTCGATTGCGTTCTCGAATTGCGCTGCGCGCATGCGGCAGACGGGGTCGAGGTGATCGACGCGACCGCGCCGTTGTTGCGGCTGGACTGCGGCCTGCCGGTGCACGTGGTTGCATGGGACGCCCGTGCCGAGCAGTGGGTGCTGCCCGACCGCTTCGGTTTCTACAGCGAATTGCTGGCAGCGATTCAGCTGGCCACACGGCAGCACGCGCTTGGCGACATCGAGGCGTCGAAGTTCATTGCCGCGGTCCAGCAGGTGGCCGTAATACTCGATGCCGATTTCGACCCGCCCGAGTTGCCGCGCCTGCGGCAACGCGCTGCGCAGTTGCACGAGCGCGTCGCGCAGTTCGATGTACAGATCGGGCTGACGCTCGAGCCGCCTGAGGGCGCCTGGAACCCGGTGCAGGTGCAGAAGGCGGCGCAGGCGATCGGGCTGGAACCGGAGGCGAACGGCTGGCGCCGCTGCGGCGAAGGCGGCGAACCGCTTTTTTCGCTGCGTCTGTCCGCCCAACAGCGGTTGCAGCTCGAACTCGACGTTCCGCTGGCGCCGCCGTCGGCCAAGCCGCTGCAGGCCATGTTCGCCGCCGCCAGTGAACTGGCCGCGTTGCTCAACGCCCGGGTCGTCGACGACCACGGCCGGCCGATCGCCCCGGGATCGATCGAGGCCATCGAGCGACCGCTGCAGTCGCTCTACGAGCAGATGCGCGCCGCGGACATCGAGCCGGGTTCGCCGCGTGCGCAGCGGCTGTTCGGCTGAACGTAAGAGCCGATGAACGCCGCCCGACCATTCGGAGGGCGATCGTTTTGCCGCGCGCGGCAGCGCGTAGTCACAAGCTGGTTGTCGCCGGTGCGCGATGGGTCCGCGGCGCGACGACGGGGCGCCGGCTGGGTGGCGGGGGCAGGGTGACCGTCCGCTCGGCGCCGGAAAATCGTGCCCGCGCGCTGCGCGAAGAAATTGCACGACACGATCACGCGTACTACGTGCTTGACGCGCCGACCATTCCGGACGCCGAATACGATCGGCTTCTCCGCGAGCTGCAGCAGCTCGAAGCGCAGCATCCGGAACTCGTCACGCCCGATTCGCCGACGCAGCGCGTTGGTGCAACGCCGCGCTCCGACCTGCCAGAGGTCCGGCACGCGGTGCCGATGCTGTCGCTGGCCAACGCGCTGGAGGAGTCCGAGGCGATTGCCTTCGAAACCCGGGTGCGCGAGGCCCTTGCACGGGCTGGCATCGAGCAGGCGCAGGTTGCGTATGCCTGCGAGCCGAAATTCGACGGCCTGGCCGTCAACCTTCGTTACGAGGACGGTCGGCTCGTGCTGGCCGCTACGCGCGGCGACGGCACGGTCGGCGAGGACGTGACGCCGAACGTACGCACGATTCGCGCGGTGCCGTTGCGGTTGCACGGTCATGCGCCGGCGGTGCTTGAGGTGCGCGGCGAAGTGCTGATGTACCGGCGCGATCTGCTGCGGCTGAACGAACGGGCGCGCGCCGCGGGAGACAAGGAGTTCGCCAATCCGCGCAACGCCGCTGCCGGCAGCCTGCGTCAGCTCGACCCGAAGGTCACGGCGCGCAGGCGGCTTCATTTCTTCGCCTACGGTGTCGGCCAGATCGCCGGCGTGCAGGAGCCGGCGACGCACGCTGCGACGCTCGAGTGGCTCGAGGCCTTCGGCCTTCCGGTGTGCGATCTGCGACGCATCGTGCACGGTATCGACGAGATGCTCGACTACTACCGCGCGATCGGCGAGACGCGGGCCGAACTGCCCTACGACATCGACGGGGTCGTCTACAAGGTCAACGAACGCCGCCTGCAGGAAGCACTGGGATTTGTTTCGCGTGCGCCGCGCTTCGCAGTCGCACACAAGTTCCCGGCCCAGGAAGTGATGACGCGGCTCATCGGCATCGACGTCCAGGTCGGCCGCACGGGCGCGCTGACGCCGGTGGCGCGACTCGAAGCAGTGCAGGTCGGCGGCGTCACGGTGACCAACGCCACGCTGCATAACGAGGACGAGATTCGCCGCAAGGAGATCCGCATCGGCGACACGGTGATCGTGCGCCGGGCCGGCGACGTGATTCCGGAGGTTGTGGCGGTCGTGCCCGAGCGGCGGCCGGCCGGCGCGCGCAGCTTCGATATGCCGCGCAAATGCCCGGTGTGCGGCTCAGCTGTCGAGTGGCCCGCCGACGAGGCGGTGGCCCGCTGCACCGGGGG
>JBFGOX010000541.1:0-2376 GCA_041565015.1 Burkholderiaceae bacterium | reverse complement strand
GTGCTGTGCCCGACGACGCTGCTCGCCGAGCAGCACACCCAGACGTTTCGCGACCGCTTTGCAGAATGGCCGGTGCGCATCGAAGAGCTGTCGCGCTTCCGCTCGGGCAGGCAGATCGCCGCGGCGATCGAAGGCCTGCATTCGGGCGCGATCGACATCGTCATCGGTACGCACAAACTGCTGACACCGGAGCTGCGTTTCGACCGCCTGGGCCTGGTCATCATCGACGAGGAGCACCGCTTCGGCGTGCGGCAGAAGGAGCGGCTGAAAGCGCTGCGTGCCGAGGTCGATGTTCTGACGCTCACCGCAACGCCGATCCCGCGCACGATGGCGCTGTCGCTGGAGGGCATCCGCGATTTTTCGGTGATCGCCACCGCGCCGCAACGGCGGCTGGCGATCAAGACCTTCGTGCGCCAGGAAAGCGCCAGCCTGATCCGCGAGGCATGCCTGCGCGAACTGAAGCGCGGCGGCCAGATCTACTTCCTGCACAATGAAGTCGAGACGATCGAGAATCGGCGCGCCCGGCTGGCGGAACTGGTGCCGGAAGCGCGCATCGAGATTGCGCACGGGCAGATGCCGGAGCGCGAACTCGAACGCGTGATGCGCGATTTCTACCAGCAGCGCTTCAACCTGCTGTTGTGCACGACGATCATTGAAACCGGCATCGACGTGCCGACCGCCAACACGATGATCATCCATCGCGCCGACAAGTTCGGGCTGGGGCAGTTGCACCAGTTGCGTGGCCGAGTCGGCCGTTCGCACCACCAGGCCTACGCGTACCTGATGATCCCGGACCCCGAGGCGCTGACGAAGAATGCCGAGAAGCGGCTGGAAGCGATCCAGAACCTGGAGGAACTCGGCAGCGGTTTTTATCTGGCGATGCACGACCTGGAGATCCGCGGCGCCGGCGAGGTGCTCGGCGAAGCGCAGAGCGGCAACATGCAGGAGGTCGGTTTCGACCTGTACACGCAGATGCTCAACACTGCCGTGCGAGCGCTGCGTTCCGGCCGCGAGCCCGACTTGCTGGCGCCGCTTTCGGCGGCGACCGAGATCAACCTGCACGTGCCGGCGCTGTTGCCGCCCGATTACGTCAATGACGTGCATCAGCGGCTGTCGCTGTACAAACGTCTGGCCACTTGCGACGGCGACGACGCGTTGATCGCGCTGCAGGAGGAGCTGATCGACCGCTACGGCAAGCTGCCCGAGGCGGCGCGGGCGTTGATCGAGACCCACCGCCTGCGACTGACGGCCGAAAGGCTCGGGTTGAAGAAACTGGACGCTTCGGGCGAACTCATCGTGCTGACTTTCGTTCCCGATGCGCCGGTCGATCCCGGACGGCTGATCGCGCTGCTGCAACGGGAAAAGAACATGCGCCTGGCCGGCCCCGAAAAGCTGCGCATCGAGGCGAAGACCCCGAACCTCGAATCGCGCCTGCAGCTGCTGCGCGGCGTATTCAAGGCGTTGGCGTGACGCAGTCATCCAGGCGCGGCCGGGGCAACTCCCCCCTGCCGCTGCCGGCAATGATCACCTGACCATGGACCTTGTCATTCAGTCCGAGAATCTGCCGGCCGAAGCGGTCGAAGCGTTCAAGGTCGCGTGCGTCGCCCGTCGCGCCAAGCGAAGCCTCGACCGGGCGCGGCTGGTCGACATCCGGGACGACGCCGAAACGCGCAAGGCGGTGCCGGCGCTCGCCGAGCACTTTCGCTGCGACGCGGCTTTCGTCGCGCCGACGCTGCGCCTGAGCGATTTCCGACTGCTGGCGCTCGACATGGACTCGACGCTGGTCAACATCGAAACCCTCGACGAGGTTGCCGCGCTGGCCGGCAAAGGCGCCGAGGTGGCGGCGATCACTGAAGCGGCGATGTGCGGCGCGATCGCCGATTACAAGGAAAGCCTGCGCCTGCGCGTGGCGATGCTGGCCGGCGCCGATGCGGAACTGCTGGCCCGCGTCTACGATGAAAAACTGCGCCTGAACCCGGGCGCCGAGGCGCTGATCGCAGCGGCGAAGCGCGCAGGGCTGAGCGTGCTGCTGGTCACCGGCGGATTCACGTTCTTCACCGAGCGGCTGCAGGCGCGCCTCGGTCTGCACTTCACTCGCTCGAACGAACTTGAGATCGCCGATGGCCGCCTGACCGGCAAGGTGACCGGTCCGGGCGGTGGCGAAATCATCGATGCCGACGGCAAGGCGCAGGCCTTGCGGGACGCCTGCGCGCAGGTCGGCTGTCCGACCGCCAAAGCGATCGCCATCGGCGACGGCGCGAACGATCTGAAAATGCTGAAACTCGCCGGCCTGTCGGTTGCCTACCGCGCCAAGCCCATCGTGCACGCACAGGCGGCGCAGACGCTGACCTACAGCCCGCTCGACGGCGCACTCGC
>JBFGOX010000540.1:0-2376 GCA_041565015.1 Burkholderiaceae bacterium | reverse complement strand
GCGCGCGGCCCCGGCAATCTTCGGCCTGCTGCTGCCAACCTTGAGCAGCGCGCTCGAAATCAATACGGCGAGCCGCGCGCAACTGGAGCAGTTGCAGGGACTCGGCGTGGCCACGGTCGAACGAATCGTGCAGGCGCGCGCCGTGCGTCCCTTCGCCGACTGGGACGATCTGGGGGCCCGGGTTGCCGGAATCCGCGGCAAGCGGGCCGAACAGCTCGACCGGCAGGATCTGACCGTGAACGGCAAGCCGCTGCCCAAGCAGACCGGGAAACGCAGATGACCTATCAGACGGTCGATGCGACCATCGGCAACACGCCGCTGGCCAGACTGCAGCGGATCGGCGCAGCCGACAGTCGCCAGCGCAACAACGTGATCCTGGCCAAGCTCGAGGGAAACAATCCCGGCGGCTCGGTCAAGGACCGGCCCGCCTATTCGATGATCGTGCGCGCCGAGGAGCGCGGCGAGATCACGCCGGGCGACCGGCTGATCGAGGCCACCAGCGGCAACACCGGCATCGCGCTGGCGATGATCGCGGCGATGAGAGGCTACCGGATGACCTTGATCATGCCGGACAACCTTTCGGCCGAGCGGCGCGCCAGCATGACCGCTTATGGCGCGGAACTGATCCTGACGCCGGCCGCGAAGGGCGGTATGGAATACGCACGCGATCTAGCGATGCAGATGCAGGCGCAGGGTGCAGGCAAGGTGCTCGACCAGTTCGCCAATCCCGATAACCCGCGCATCCACTACGAAACGACGGGGCCTGAGATCTGGCGCGACACCGGCGGCGACATCACGCACTTTGTCAGCAGCATGGGGACGACCGGGACGATCATGGGCGTGTCGCGCTTCATGAAGGAGAAGAACGCGGCGGTGCGGATCGTCGGCGCGCAGCCGGCCGAGGGCTCGCAGATCCCCGGCATCCGCAAGTGGCCCGAGGATTACCTGCCGAAGATCTACGAGCACTCGCGCGTTGATCGTATCGAAACCGTGACGCAGGCCGAAGCCGAGGCGATGGCGCGGCGCCTGGCCGCGGAGGAGGGCATCTTCTGCGGCATCTCGTCCGGCGGCGCCTGCGCGATCGCGCTGCGCATCGCGGCCGAAGTCGAGCACGCAACGATCGTGTTCATCGCCTGCGACCGCGGCGACCGCTACCTTTCGACCGGCGTGTTCCCGGCCTGAATGCGTGCCTGCCAGGCGGCAACCTCGCGTGGCGTGCGCAGGCGCACCACCGCGGCCTGCGCGTGCTGTGGCAGGCTGAGCGCCGCCGGCCACTCGCGGCGGCGGGCGTGGTAGGTGCGCAGCGTGTAGCCAAGCAGCGGATCACTGCCGAACACGAGCGCACCGATCTGCTGCCGGTTGCCGTTGCAGATCAGTTCACCGCTGTGCGCCTGACGGAACACGCGCTGCGTCGTCCGCCAGAGCACGAGCGGCAGTGCAAGATCGAGCCTGATCAGAGTGTCGGCACGCGGCCAGGTCAGGTCGCGCACTTCGACGTAATTGCCCGCCAGCACCCAGCGTGGGCCGTTCGTGATGCGGTCGACCGCCGCGCGGAATTCATCGTCCGGCGCCTCGATCCAGCCGGGGCGCCAGCGCAGGTCGTCCAGATCGGTGAACGCGAAGCCGAGGCGGCTGCCGAGCCGGCCGCCAAGCGTGGTCTTCCCACTGCCGCCCGCACCGAAGACGACGATGCGCCGCATCGCCGCGCATTTAATGACGCTAGGCGGCGGCCACCGGGATCTTGCCGATCTTCGCCTGCCACTCGCGCGGACCGGTCTGGTGCACCGATGTGCCGTCGGCGCTGACCGCCACCGTGACCGGCATGTCCTTGACGTCGAACTCGTAGATCGCCTCCATGCCGAGGTCGCCGAAGGCGACGACCTTCGCCGCCTTGATCGCCTTGGCTACCAGGTAGGCGGCGCCGCCGACCGCCATCAGGTAGGCGCTCTTGTGCTTCTTGATCGCCTCGATCGCCGCGGGGCCGCGCTCGGCCTTGCCGATCATCGCGATCAATCCGGTCTGCGCCAGCATCATCTCGGTGAACTTATCCATCCGTGTCGCGGTGGTGGGGCGGGCGGGGCCGACGACTTCGTCGCGCACCGGATCGACCGGGCCGACGTAATAGATGACGCGGTTGGTGAAATCCACCGGCAGCTTCTCGCCCTTGGCCAGCATGTCCTGGATGCGCTTGTGCGCGGCGTCGCGGCCGGTGAGCATCTTGCCGCTCAGCAGCAGGGTCTGGCCGGGTTTCCACGAGGCCACCTCGGCCTTGCTCAGCGTATCGAGGTTCACCCGCTTGCTCTTCTCGTAATCGGGCGCCCACTGCACCTTCGGCCACAGGTCAAGCGCCGGCGGCTCCAGATACGCCGGGCCGCT
>JBFGOX010000539.1:0-2384 GCA_041565015.1 Burkholderiaceae bacterium | reverse complement strand
TGGGGCGAGCAGCGCGATCCACACGCAGCCGTCGATCGAATCGGCGATCACGTCCACACCGTCGGGCCGCGCCAGGCCATCGGCGAACAGTGGCAACGGTTCGTACGGCTCGATCGGCCGCGGGCCGTACAGCTGCTGCAGCTGGGCCAGCATTTCGTCGAGCTGGCGCCGTTCGCTATCGGTCAGCCGCCGCTTCAGGTAGACCTCGCCGGTGACCGGCGCGACGCTGACCTCGTCGATCGTCTCGAACGGCACCGGCTTGGCGAGCGTGGCGCGCGCGCGCAGGTCGACCGCCATGCGCGCCTCGGGCGGCAGCGCCAGTTGCACCAGCGTGCGTGCCGGCACCGCCGGCCGCCGCGGCAGCCCGAGCAGGTTCAGGAAGGCGCGCCGCTGCTTTTCCGGAATCTGGTTGACGCGGAACAGCAGCGCATCGCCGAGGAAGGCGAAGAGCTCCAGCAACGTGCGGCCCGGGTCGCCCTCGCGCACATGCGTCCACTCCGGCGTGTGCGCGGGAATGCGCGCGATCAGATCGGCGACCAGGTCGTCGAAGCTGCGATCGTCGAGGTTCGGTACCGGCAGCGGCATCACGAAGCTCCCAGCGCCAGCGCGGCGCTGATCTCACCGGCAGTGCCGTCGCGGCGCAGCCGGTAGCGCAGCTCGATGCGCACCTGGCCGAGCTCGCCGGCGGCAAGTTCCGTTTCGTCGAAGACATCGACCGCATCGAGCACCACGCGCGGTTCGTGCCGGGCGATTGCCTGCTCGATCGCCTCGCGGATGCGCGCGCGCGTAGCCAGCGTGTTTGGCTCGTGCAGGAAGCGCTGCAGGCCAGCGCCGTAGTCGCGGTGGCCGAGCAGTTCGCCCGGCCGCGTGGCCAGCAGCTTGCGCAGCTGCGCGGCCACGCTCGTCGCCAGATCGGGCCAGTCGAGCGCGCCGTTCTCGTTCGGCAGCGGCAACAGTGGCCAGCCGATCGGCGGCTGCAGGTTGGCGGCGGGCAGGCGGGCCATAGCGGTTACTTGCGCAGCCGCGGGAACAGGATCCACGCGAACGGAATCCAGCGGAACACGATGTCGAGCAGCGTCAGCACGACCGTCATCGCCACCAGCGCGCAGACAGTCATGATCGGCATCGACAGCTGCAGCACCCATTCGAGGGCGAAGCCGGCGCGGCGCGGATTGCCGGCGAGCATCGCCTGCGCGCCGTTCGGATTGATCAGCCGCCGCACCTCGGCCGGAAGCCGAAAACCGGTGCTCGGCTTCAGCTTGGCCAGCGTGGCGCGGTCGAGCTTCGGCAGCGGGATCGGCGCTGGCACGCGGCCGGTGGTCTCGTACCACGGCGCGATGGTGAACAGCCGCGACGGCTCGCTCCAGATCAGTCGGCTCGGGCAGCGTGGATCGTCGTGCTTGACGCGGATGAGCGCGCGCACCGCGTAGCGCGCGTCGTCGTCGTCGAACGGGCCGCGCAGCGGCGGCGCGGCATTGGCCTGCGCTTCGAAGCCGTCGGCGGCGGCGTCGACCGCCTGCTCGACAAGCTGCACCACGTCGGGCTGGCCAAACGGGCCAACCCATGCCGGCGCCGGGCCGATCCGATGCGGCATCGTCACCGACGTTTGCGCACCGAGTTCGGGCCGCACGATACGCGCGCAAGCGGCGAAGAACGCCAGCGGCTCGATGCGTTCGTATGGCCACGGGCTGATCGCCCACGGTGTATGCCGCCACAGCGCAAAGCGCGCCAGCAGCGGCTGCCAGCGCGCGGCATTGGCACCGAAGGCGTCGAGTTCGTAGGCCAGCTGCTCGATGAAGGCGATGAACTCGTCTTCGGCCTCCGGGATTTGTGTCTGCGTCAGCCACGATCGGTCGAACGTGCCGCCGGCACGCGGCGGTGGCGTGGCCGCCGCTTTCTTGAACCACGGCGACAGGTAATCGCGCAGGCGGTCGCGCGCGCTGCTGCCGGCGCTGCGCAACGCGGCGAACTCGCGGCTCCGATCGGATTCCGGCTCGCGCTGATTGACGGGCGTGGCGGTCGGGATCAGGCCGAACAGCAGCGTGCGGCCGGTGGCCTGAGCGATCTCGGGCTTGACGGTCCAGGCAGGCACGACGCGTTCGGTCGACTTGATGCGGCGTGCACGCGCGGCGAGCAGGCGGTCGACCGTGGCCGAACCGGTGCGCGCGGCCGGCGCGGTGCTCGCCGCGGGATCGGCATCGATCGTCGCGCTGCTGAAGCCGACCCAGCCGAGCGGGTCGCTGTCATCCCCCATCCAGCCCTGCCAGTGGCGCGGCTCGGCAAGATCCTCGGCGCTCGGCCGCTGCGGCCCGACGAAACGACGCAGTACCAGTCCGCTGGCTTCGATCTTGCGCGGATCGAGCCTTGGCGCGCCGAACATTGCG
>JBFGOX010000538.1:0-2396 GCA_041565015.1 Burkholderiaceae bacterium | reverse complement strand
GGCGGCGTCGGGTTCAGCTTGAACTGGATCCACATGGTGGCCATCATCAGCAGCGGCAGGATGAACCACGCGTCGGGCGTGGCCAGGTCCTTGACCCACAGCATCCACGGCTGGTTGCGCATCTCCACACTGGCGAGCAGCACCCAGTACAACGCGATGAACACCGGGATCTGCACCAGAATCGGCAGGCAGCCGCCGAGCGGGTTGATCTTCTCGGTCTTGTACAGCTCCATCATCGCGGCGTTCAGCTTCTGCTTGTCGTCGCCGTACTGCTCGCGCAACTTCATCAGCCGCGGCGTGACTTCCTTCATCTTGGCCATCGACTTGTAGCTGGCCGCCGACAGCGGATAAAAAGCCGCCTTGATCAGGACCGTCAGCAGCACGATCGCCCAGCCCCAGTTGCCGACCAGGCCGTGCAGGAACTGCAAGAGCCAGAACAGCGGCTTGGAGATGACAGTGAGCCAGCCGTAGTCGACCACCAGTTCCAGCCCCGGCGCGATTTCCTCCAGCGCCTTCTGGTCCTGCGGGCCGACGTAAAGCGTTGCCTGCGAGGCCGTGTTCGCCCCCGGCACAACGGCGCCCAACGGCGTGATCGCGCCGATTGCGTACAGGTTGTTGTCGACGGCGCGCGTGTAGTTTTCGCGCGGCGTGCCGGCCGGCGGCACCCAGGCGGCGACGAAATAATGCTGGATGATCGAGATCCAGCCATTGTCGGCGCTGGTCACGTGCGACTGTTTCTTCTTCTCGATGTCGGAAAAATCGATCTTCTGGAACTTGCCCGACTCCGAGTACACCGCCGGCCCGGTGAACGTGTAGTACATGCCGGACTCGCCCTCCGGCTTGTTGCCGTCGCGCATCAGCTGCAGGTACAGCGACGGCTGCAGCGGCGCGGCGCCGATGTTCTGCACCTCGTGCCGAACGTCGATGGCGTACTGGCCGCGCTTGAAAACGTAGGTCTTGGTCAGGCGCACGCCGCCGGACTCGGCGGCGAATTTCACCTCGAGTTGGTCGGCTCCCGCCTCGAGCTTTGTCGGCCCCTCGAGGCGTGTGAACGGCGTGCGGTGGTTCGGCAGTTCGGGGCCGCCGATCAGGCCGCTGTGCGCGACGTAAACGCGGTTCGGGCCGACCTCGAGCAGCACCACATTCGCATCGCGATCCTGTTTCTTGCCGGTGACCAAAGACAGGAAGCCGGCAGCCGTCCAGTCCGGCGCCACCCGCTGTTGCCGCAGTTCGGCCCGCGTCAGGACGGCGCCGGTCAGGTCGATGTCGGCGCGAAGAAGATCGGTTTCGATGCGCACCCGCTGCCCATCGGCAGCCGCTGGCAGTGCGGGCGCCTCGGGCGTTGCCGCCGGAGTCGCCGCCGGCGCGGTTGCAACGGACGGCTGCGGCACCGACGCATCGGTCGGTGGCGTCGCCTTGGGGGCGGCAATCGTCGCCTCGGGGGCGCCTGGCGTTGCGCCGTCCTTCTTAGTCGCCGGCGGCGGCCCTCCGAGCAGCGACGGCCGGCCTTGATAGCGCTGCCAGTTGTCCCACAGGAACAGCAGCGACATGGCGAAGATCACCCACAGGACCGTGCGTTGAAAATCCATGCCTTCCTTCATTGCGGTCACATCCCCGATCCGACGTTGGCTGGCCGGCGAGCGCCGTCGTCCGTCGGCTCGGCCTGCCCTGGTGCGTGCGCAGCGCACCAGCAACGCCAGCGAAACCGCGCAGGCACCGGGTCGACGCCGCCGGCGCCGTACGGATGGCAGCGCGCCAGGCGCGCCAGCGTCATATAGCTGCCGCGGGCCGCGCCGTGCGTTTCGATCGCTTCGCGCGCGTACTCCGAGCAGGTGGGCCAGTAGCGGCAGCTGCCGCCGATCCACGGCGACAGAACGAACTGATAGGCGCGCAGCAGCGCCAGCAGCAGCGCCCTCATGCGGAGGCCTCGGCCCGGCGCAACCGCCGCGTCAGCTCTGCGAGCAAGGCGTCGGCCTCCTCGCGCAAGGCGGCCTTCCAGGCGCTGCGCGCGGCGGCATGCTTGGTCGGCACGGCCGCTTTCAGCCGCAGCACGATGTCGACGGACCGGTCGGCCGCCGCGGCGTCGAGTTCATCGATCCGCTGTCTGGCCGCCTCGCGCAGGACCCGCTTGACGGTGTTTCGGTCCAGCGCCCGCCGCGCATGGCGGCGCGAAGCAGTAAAGCCGAAGCGGACCGGCGCCTGCCTAGCGACGTCGCACTCGACGCGGCCGGCGATGGCCAGCCAGCGGCGGCTTGCGCGAAGCGCCTGAGGATCGGAAGTCACGGCGACGAACTGCGCGGCTGAGCGCAACCGGCGGCTGGCCGGAAAACGCGACGGCGTAGCGCTCGGGGCGTGCTGTTTAGGCGGCGAGCCGCTTGCGGCCCTTGGCGCGGCGC
>JBFGOX010000537.1:0-2402 GCA_041565015.1 Burkholderiaceae bacterium | reverse complement strand
CGCGAACTGACCCTGCTGTCGCGCCAGTAGTCCCGCATCATGTCGCGGATCCTCCGGCGCCGCTGCGCGGGGATCGGCGATGAGTGCCGTCCTGGCCGCCCTGCGCGGACGTGGCGCCGCGCAGGAATACGCTGGTCTGGATCTGCTCGCCACCGGCGTGCTTATCGTCGAGACGGGCGGAACGGTGTCCTTCGCCAACCAGGCGGCGGAAATCCTCCTCGACACGTCGCGCCGCCATCTGGTCGGTCTACCGCTGCAGCGCCTGTTCATCGATGAAACCCTGCTGGAACGGCTGATGCACGAAGCGGCGGCGGATGTTGGCCAGCCGCGCCACATTGCCGAACTGCGCCGGCCGCTGCGCGAGCCGGTCACCGTGCAGGTCATGGCCAGCGGCATCGACAACGACAGCGGGCGAATCGTGCTCGAACTGTTCGAGATCGAACAGCAGCTGCGGCACAGCCGCGAAGACCGGCAACTGGACCTGTCGGAGGCCAACCGGCATCTGCTGCGCAATCTCGCGCACGAGATCAGGAATCCGCTCGGCGGCATACGCGGTGCGGCGCAACTTCTGGAGCGCGAACTGGCGCTGGCCGAGCAGCGCGAATTCACCCGCGTGATCATTTCGGAAGCTGACCGCCTGCAGTTGCTGGTCGACCGCCTGCTGGCGCCGCATCGTGTGCCGCGCGTAGTTGCCGAATTCAGCGTGCATGAGGTCTGCGAGCGCGTTCGCGCGCTGGTCCTGGCCGAATTCCCGCGCGGACTCGACATCCAGCGCGACTACGACGCCTCGATGCCGGGCAGCCGCGGCGACAAGGAGCAGCTGATCCAGGCGGTGCTGAACATCGTGCGCAATGCGGCACAAGCGCTTGCCGGCCGCGTCGCCGACGGCGATGCGCAGATCGTGCTGCGCACGCGAGTGGCGCGACACGTGATCGTTGCCCGCCGCCATATGCGTCTTGCCGCCGAGTTGTCGGTGATCGACAACGGGCCCGGCGTACCCGAGGAGTTGCAGGAACGCGTCTTCCTGCCGCTGGTGTCCGGCCGGGAGGACGGCACCGGTCTCGGTCTGACGCTCGCGCAGGCCTTCGTGCTGGCCAACAACGGCGGCATCGAATTTGATTCGCGACCGGGGCGCACGACCTTCCGCGTGCTGTTGCCACTCGTATGAAACCGATCTGGATCGTCGACGACGACCGCTCGATCCGCTGGGTCCTGGAAAAGGCGCTGTCGCGCCAGAACATCCCGTGCCGGGCCTTCGGCTCGGCGCAGGAAGTACTGGGCGAACTGGAGCGCGATCAGCCACAGGTGCTCGTCTCCGATGTCCGCATGTCCGGCCTCGACGGCATCGAACTGCTGCGTTCGGTCAAGCGCAAGCATCCCGCGCTGCCGGTGATCATCATGACCGCGTATTCGGATCTCGACAGCGCGGTCTCCGCCTTTCAGGGCGGCGCCTTCGAGTATCTGCCGAAGCCGTTCGATGTCGATCGGGCGGTCGAGCTGATCCAGCGCGCCGTCGATGAAAGCATCCGCGAATCCGGCGAAGAGGATGCGGCAGCGCAGGCGCCGGAAATCCTCGGTCAGGCACCGGCGATGCAGGAGGTCTTTCGCGCCATCGGCCGCCTGTCGCAGTCGACCGTGACGGTGCTGATCACCGGCGAATCGGGCAGCGGCAAGGAAGTGGTGGCGCGGGCGCTGCACAAGCACAGCGCGCGCGCGAACAAGCCCTTCATCGCGCTGAACATGGCGGCGATTCCGCGCGATCTGCTGGAAAGCGAGCTGTTCGGGCACGAGCGTGGCGCCTTCACCGGTGCGCAGGCCATGCGGCGCGGCCGCTTCGAACAGGCCGAAGGCGGCACGCTGTTCCTCGACGAGATCGGCGACATGCCGGCCGAACTGCAGACGCGCCTGCTGCGGGTGCTGTCCGACGGATTCTTCTACCGTGTCGGCGGCCAGCATCCGATCAAGGCCGAAGCGCGCGTCATCGCCGCCACCCACCAGAACCTCGAGGAGCGTGTGCGCCAAGGCCTGTTTCGCGAGGACCTGTATCACCGCTTGAACGTGATCCGCCTGCGGCTGCCGCCGCTGCGCGAGCGGCGCGAGGACATCGGGTCGCTGGCGAAGCACTTTCTCGCCAAGAGCGCGCGCGAGCTCGGTGTCGAGCCGAAGCGGCTGTCGGCCGAGGCGCTGCAGTTCATCGAACACCTGCCGCTGCCGGGCAACGTGCGACAGCTGGAGAATCTGTGCCACTGGCTGACCGTGTTGGCGCCGGCGCAGGTCGTCAAACTCGAGGACTTGCCGCTCGAACTGCGCGAGCCGGCCGCATCGCGCCAGCCCCCGGCGACCACGGAGGTCGGCGAGCCGCAACGGTCGGCGAGCTCGTCGCTGCCGCCGACGCCGAGCGG
>JBFGOX010000536.1:0-2416 GCA_041565015.1 Burkholderiaceae bacterium | reverse complement strand
TGGTCGACGGGGCGGTGTTCGTGCTGTTGACCGATCTGGGAGCCGGCAGTATCGACGACCGCGACACGGTGCAGTTCCTTGCTGCACTGGCCGATGCAAAGGGCAGGCCGCTGGCGGAGACCGGGCTCGAGGTCGTGCTCGCAGGCGGCAGCGCCGCGTCCGTCATGCCCGGCCGCTGCGGGCTGCGTGGAAAGGCAATCGCGCTGCAGCGAATGCAGGCCGGGCAACTGGCTGCGCGTTTCGGTTTCGATCCGCAGCCGCAGCCCGGCTGATGCTCAGTCGAATACCGGCGTCTCGACGCCAAGCACCTTGTGCAGCTTCGGGCTGGTCGTCGTGTACTGCAGGTGGATCTTCTTGTTCGGGAAGATGTAATTCGCCGCGCCGAAGGCGGCCAGCGCCGCTTCGTGGAAGCCGGAGAGGATCAGCTTTTTCTTGCCCGCGTACGTGTTGATGTCGCCGACGGCGAAGATGCCGGGAACGTCGGTTTCGAACTTCTCGGTATCGACGACGATCTGCTTGCGCTCCAGCGCCAGGCCCCAGTGCGCGATCGGTCCCAGTTTCGGCGACAGGCCGAAGAACACCAGCAGCACGTCGAGCGGCACGCGGCGGGTTACGCCGTCGGGCGACGTGACGCGGATCTCCGTCATCCGGCCGTCGCGCTCCTCGAAGCCCGAGACCTGGCCGATCATGAACTGCAGTTCGAAGTTCTCGGCCAGCTCGCGCATCTTCGTCACCGATGCCGGCGCGGCGCGAAAGCCGTCGCGCCGGTGCAGCAGGATCAGGCTTTCGGCCTTGCCAGCCAGCGCCAGCGTCCAGTCGAGCGCCGAGTCGCCGCCGCCGCATATGACGAGGTTCTTGCCATGGAACTGCGTCGGATCCTTGATGCGGTAGTGCAGTTGCGTGCCGACGAACCTGTCGATGCCGTCGACCTTCAGCAATCGCGGCTGGAAGCTGCCGACGCCGGCGGCGACGAACACGGTCTTGGTGAGAAAGCGGGTACCGGCAGAGGTTTGCAGGAAGAATCGGCCGTCGCCCAATTTCTTCAGCAACGAGACTTCCTGGCCGAGGTGAAAGGTCGCACCAAACGGCGCGATCTGCTTCATCAGCGCGTCGGTCAGCTCCTGGCCGGTGCAAACGGGTACGGCCGGGATGTCGTAGATCGGCTTGTCCGGATAAAGCTCGACGCACTGGCCGCCAACGTAAGCGAGCGAGTCGATCACGTGCGCCTTGACCTCGAGCAGGCCAAGCTCGAAGACCTGAAACAGGCCGACCGGGCCCGCGCCGACGACCACGGCGTCGGTCTCGATCGGCGCCGGCTTGTGGGCCCCGTGCGGGGCCTCGGTCGCGTTACGAACGTGGGTATCCATCAATCAAAAACAGGGCAGGTCAGAAACGGCCTCGATTTTCGCCGATTTCAGCGCCGCGCTTCTGCACCGGCAGCGCGCGCGGCCGCGGTGCCGGCGCGGTTCGGCTAGCGCCGCTCGCGCTTGTCCTCGTCCGGCAGCGTCCGCCCCTGGCGCGCCAGTTCCTCGCGGCGTTCGCGAACGAGTTGCGTCAGATGGCGAAGCCGCGCATCGACCTCGGACAAGGTGTAGAAGTCGGCGTCGTTGGCGCGACGCGCCAGCTGCAGCTGATCGACTGCCGCCGGCAGCGCGCCGAGCAGCACGTAGATCTCGGCCGTCGCCTGGTGCTGCAGCGTGCGCTGGCCAAGTCGTTCGTAGCTGCGCGCCAGCATCTCGTGCAGGCGCGCGTCGCTGCGCGGCAGCGCCAGCTGCTCGCGCAGGAACCCCACCGCTGCTTCGTGCTGATCGTTCTTCTGCAGCACGTCGGCGTAGTGAATCGCCGTCAGGCGCGACAGCGGATAGCGCACCGTTGCCTCTCGCGCCAGCCGGACCGCCTCGGCGTGTTCGGCATCGCTGCGAGCGGCGGCAAGCATCGTCTGCGAGACCAGCTTGTCGAGCATCGGCGACGGCGCCTGGCTGCCGCGGCGCGCCTGGCGCGCGGCCTCGACCGCCGCTGCGTGTTCCTTCAACTTCAGCGATGTCAGCGCCAGCTCGTAGTACGCGGCAGCGAACGACGGCGCGCTGCGCTGCTCAATCTGGCTGCGGAAGAAGACCGCCGAATCGCGCAGGCCCTGCACGCTTTCGTCCTGCAAGACCCGCAACCGCGCGCGGATCAGGTGAAACTCGAGCGAGTCGGGGCGGGCGCTCACCTTCGACTCGCGGGCGCGGTTCTGGATATCGCTCATCCGTTCGACGGTCAGCGGATGCGTGCGCAAATACGCCGGCGCGGCGGTTTCGTAAATGCGTGTGCCCTGCTGCAGGCGGCCGAAGAAGGTGGCCATCGCGCTCGGGTCGAAACCGGCATTGGTCAGGATCTGGAAGCCGATGCGATCGGCCTCGGGGGGGGGGGGGGG
>JBFGOX010000535.1:0-2442 GCA_041565015.1 Burkholderiaceae bacterium | reverse complement strand
CGGTGCGTGCAGCAGCTTGGAGAACGGGAAGATCGCCATCAGCGCGATCACGAGCCCGAGATGGACCAGCAGGATCGGATCCGCCGGCACCGGCTGCCAGTCGAACCGGATCAGCCCGAGCATGAATTTCTTGAGCGCGACGATGTCGGTGCGCGCGACATAGCGCATGGCGAGGCCGCTCGCCGTGATGGCCAGCAGCAGGACCAGCATCAGGTGGTCCGACGGGCCGCTGATGTAGCGGATCCGCTCGACGAAGATGCGCCGGAACCACAGCGCGGCCAAGCCGGCCAGCATGGCAAAGCCGGCATAGGTGCCGAACGGCTGCACCAGCACCACCCAGCCCCAGACCGGCTCGATGAAGTAGCGCAGGTGCCGCAGCATGGCGAGCAGCAGCGCCGCGTGGAACATCCAGCCGAACAGCCAGATCCATTTGTTCGACTTGAACAGGCTCTCGAACAGCACCACCTCGCGCACGATGCGCATGACAACGCCGCCGGTGGTCAGCGGCGCCGGCATGGTGGGAATCTTCAGGGGGGCCGGCGTGCGCCAGTACTGTATGATCTTGCGGGCCAGCCCGTAGACCAGCCACGCGGTCGCGGCATAGAATCCCGCAGTATAGATCGCGGTCAGCACGGCCAAGTCCCCCTATCGCCCCGGGCGCCTAAGCGACACCGGGGCTTTCAGGCTGAGCAGTCCAATGCGTCAGATGCAGCCCGTCGGCTTCGGCAGTCCGGCGATCTTGCAGGCCTGCTTGGCCGGGCCATACGGGAACAGCTCGTAAAGATACTTGCTGTTGCCCTTGTCCGGGCCCATCGTCTTCTTGATGGCCTTGGTCAGGACACGGATAGCGGGCGCGATCTGGTATTCCTCGTAATATTCGCGCAGGAAGTTGACGACCTCCCAATGGTCGTCGGTCATCTCGATATTCTCATCCTCAGCGATCAGGATCGCGAGCTCGCGGGACCACTGGCTGATATCCTTGATGTAACCTTCCTCGTCCGCCTCGTACGTGTTGCCGTTCAGCGTGTACGCCATTTCTTGACATTCCTCCTTGGTAAGCCACGTCGTAACGTCGTCAGGTACCGTATCCCTCTCCTAGAGCCACGCCTGCTGTGCCTCGTGTTCCGCCACGAGGTCGACGAAGCCACCGTAGTCGACGACCTCGATGCCGTCGATCCGCGGGGCCCCGCTGAGTCCCCGGGCGGCCATGTCGGGCCCGAGGACGTAAATCCTGAAATCCTTCATCCGGGCAGCGAGCGTGTCGGCGGCGCGGGTTCCGCGCAGCGCGCCGTACACGCCGTCCTCGATGAGGAGGACCGCGCTGCCACTCTTGGCCAGCCGCAAGCAGCTTTCCAGGGTGTTCCGCTCGAGGGGCGACTTGTTCACCGTGTGCAGCATGCCGGCCTCCTTAAGCGCTGATCACCACGTCCTGCGCGGCCATGATCTCGCGCAGCTCGTCGGTGCTCAGGATTTCCACATCGACCACGAGGTCGTCCGCCGTCAACCCGCGGGCCTCGAGCGACTCCTTCTCGACATAGAGCTTCTCGACGTCGTATCCCTCCAGCGCGCGGAATGTCGGCGAGAAGTTCTTCATGTTGACGCCCGTCGTGTCCTGCCCCTTCTTCAGCTGGAACACCCCGTCGTCAACGAACACCACGCTGACATCCTGGTCGAAGGCCGCCGAAATCAGAACGGTTTCCAGCGATTCCAGCGCGTAGACCGTGCCGTAGGGCGCCTTGCGGTTCACGAACATGAAACGCTTTATCACTTCGGGATCGAAATCGTCTTCTTCCATCATGGCCGTCGTCCGTATCCTGTTCGCTCACCGTGCATCAGTCGCCGAACACGACCAGGCGATCGCTGACGATGCCTGCCTCGATCAGCTGGCCGAGCCCGGAAATCCGAAAGCCGGGGGCGAGGACATCGTCCTTGATGCCCCGGCGCAGCGCGGCGGCAACGCAGACCACGAGGTCGATGTCGTTGTCCGCCGCCAGCTTGCCCCACAGCTCCACGAGATTGCGGTCGTCCGCCTGAGGTTCGGAGAGCTTGTTCGCGTTGTTGACGCCGTCGTGATAGAAGAACACGCGCATGATCTCGTGCCCCTTCGCGAGCGCCGCCTTGGCGAATTGGTAGGCCGAATCCGACGCCTGGTGCGTGAACGGCCCTTCGTTCACCAGTATCCCGAACTTCATCTCAGGTGCATCCCTTCCTTATCGCCGAACGGGCTAGAAATGGATGTGCGCCGACGCGTTCAGGCTGCGCCGCGCACCGCGCCAGTCGTCGATGTGATGCCGCGTGAACGCGAGATCGGTCAGCTCGAAGAAGCGCGGCCAGCCGATCCGCTCGATCCACTCGCCCATGCGCTCCCACGGGCGCCCGTCTTCCTTGTAGGCATAGAGGATCTTCTTGACGATCTCGGCGGCCTCCGGCCAGCGCGGCGGG
>JBFGOX010000534.1:0-2452 GCA_041565015.1 Burkholderiaceae bacterium | reverse complement strand
TAAGCCCGTGCAGCGGCGCATCCTGTACGCGATGGACCAGATGGGACTCGCGGCCAGTTCCAGGCCCGTGAAAAGCGCGCGTGTGGTCGGCGACGTGCTCGGCAAGTTCCATCCGCACGGCGACTCCGCTGCCTACGAGGCGATGGTCCGCATGGCGCAGGACTTCTCGCTGCGATACCCGCTGATCGACGGTCAGGGCAACTTCGGCTCGCGCGACGGCGACGGCGCCGCCGCGATGCGTTACACGGAGGCGCGGCTGACGCCGATCGCGCGCCTGCTTCTGGACGAACTCGACGAAGGCACGGTCGACTTCAGCACCAACTACGACGGCAGCCTGCAGGAACCGCGAATCCTGCCGGCGCGGCTGCCATTCGTGCTGCTCAACGGCGCCTCCGGTATCGCCGTGGGCATGGCCACCGAGATTCCGTCGCACAACCTGAAAGAAGTCGTCGCCGCGCTGCAGATCGTGCTGAAGCAGCCGAAATCGTCACTCGACGAACTGCTCGCCGTGCTGCCCGGCCCGGATTTTCCCGGCGGCGGCCAGATCATCTCGGCGCCGCAGGACATCCGCGAGGTTTACGCGACCGGTCGCGGCAGCCTGAAGACGCGGGCGCGCTATCACTTCGAGGATCTTGCGCGCGGCCAGTGGCAGGTGGTCGTCGACGAACTGCCGCCAGGGGTCTCGGCGCAGAAGGTGCTCGAGGAAATCGAAGAGCTGACCAACCCGAAGATCAGGGCCGGCAAGAAGTCGCTCAGCGCCGAGCAGCAGCAATTGAAGCAGCTGCTGCTGGCGCAGGTCGATTCGGTGCGAGACGAGGCCGGCAAGGATGCGGCCGTGCGGCTGGTCTTCGAGCCGCGCACTTCGAGGATCGAACGCGACGGATTCGTGACCACGCTGCTCGCGCACACCAGCCTCGAGGCCAGCGTGCCGGTCAACCTGGTGATGATCGGCCGCGACGGCCGGCCACGCTGCAAGCAGCTGGCGGAGATTCTCTCTGAGTGGATCGAGTTCCGCGTCGACACCGTGCGTCGGCGCAGCCAGTACCGGCTCGCCAGGGTCGAGGACCGCATCCACATCCTCGAGGGCCGGCAGGCGGTTCTGCTGAACATCGACCGGGTGATCGCGCTGATCCGCGCCTCCGACGCGCCGAAGCCGGAATTGATGCGCGTGTTCGGGCTGAGCGAGCGACAGGCCGAAGACATTCTCGAGATCCGCCTGCGACAGCTGGCCCGCCTCGAAGGCATCCGAATCGAACAGGAACTGGCGCAGCTGCGCAAGGATCAGGCGGCGCTGGGCAAGCTGCTCGGCTCGGAGGCCGCGTTGCGTCGGCAGGTCGGCAGGGAGTTCGACGAGGATGCGAAGAAATTCGGCGACGCGCGCCGAACGCTGATCGAAACGGCGCAGCGCGCGGTGGCCGAAACGAAAGTGCTCGACGAACCGGTCACGGTCATCGTGTCGGAAAAGGGCTTCGTTCGCGCGCGAGGCGGCCATGGCCACGACGTGACCCAGTTCAGTTTCAAGGCCGGCGACGGTCTTTACGGCGCCTACGAGTGCCGCACCGTCGACCACCTGGTTGCGATCGGCAGCAACGGCCGCGTCTACGCGGTGTCCGTCGCCTTGCTGCCTTCGGCGCGGGGTGACGGATCGCCGGTCACTTCGATGATCGATCTGGAATCCGGCTCGCGGCTGGCCGGATTTGTCGCCGGAGTGGCCACGCAGCAACTGCTGCTGGCGACCTCGGCCGGCACCGGCTTTGCCTGTTCGCTCGGTGACCTGGTGTCCCGGCAGAGGGGTGGCAAGCAGTTCATCAGCATCGATGAGGGCGCTGCGCCGCTGCGCCCGTCGCTGGTTGACGCCGGGGTCGACGACCGCGTCGCCTGCGTGTCGGAAAAGGGGCGCATGCTCGTGTTCGCGGCCAGCGAGATCAAGGCCTTGTCCGGTGGCGGTCGTGGCGTGATCCTGATGGGGCTCGATGCCGGCGAGAAACTGGTGGCCGCCATGCCCTGCGGCGAGGCGGGCGTGATCGTCGCCGGTCAGGGTCGTGGCGGCAAACGGATCGAGATCCATGTGCAGGGGCGCGAGCTCACGTCGCACGGCGGCCATCGCGCACGCAAGGGCACGCTGATCACGCCGCGCGTAAAGCCGGCGGCCCTGCGCCGCCCACCGCCAATGACCGCATCGGCGCCATGAGCGGACGCTTGGCCAGGCTGCTCGCGATCGCGTCGCTGGCGATCGCTGCGGCTGCGCTGCTCGCTACAGGATGCTCGACCGTGAACCCTTATTACGATCCTGCGAAACCGCATCATCGCCCGAACGGCTTCCAGAACATCGACCCGGCGGCCTGGATGCCGCGCACGTTCGGCGAGTTCTTCCGCTGGCGGCGCGAGCGGGCGCTGCTGGACATCCCGACGCCGACGCTCGATCTGGCAGCGATCGTTCCCGACCTGGGTT
>JBFGOX010000533.1:0-2459 GCA_041565015.1 Burkholderiaceae bacterium | reverse complement strand
TGAAATGCCCGCACGCGGCGTACGGGTGAAATGCCACGCGATCGGATAGGAAGGCGATGTCGGAGCGCCGATCCGGCTTCAGGTAGACGGCGCCGTCGTCCGGCGCGCGCGGCGCAGGAAGACAGCAGCAGGGGCAAGGCCTGCGCCCCGATGCCGGCTACCCCTGGATGAAGTGCTGCCGGTAGTGCTTCATTTCGTCGATCGACTCGTAAATGTCCGCAAGCGCTTCGTGCTTGCTCTTCTTGTCGAACGAGCGGTACACGTCCGGCTTCCAGCGCCGCGCCAGTTCCTTCAGCGTGCTGACGTCGATGTTGCGGTAGTGGAAGAAGGCTTCGAGGCGCGGCAGCCAGCGCGCCATGAACCGGCGATCCTGGCAGATCGAGTTGCCACACATCGGCGACTTGCCGGCCGGCACCAGTGGCTCGAGGAATTCGACGAGCTGCTGCTCGGCCTGGCTTTCGTCGACGGCGCTGCTGCGCACGCGTTCGGTCAGACCGGAACGCGCATGCGTGGCCGTGTTCCAGGAATCCATCGCCGCCAGCACGCGGTCAGCCTGCCGCACCACGATGACCGGGCCCTCGGCAAGCACGTCGAGCTGCGCGTCGGTCACCACCACGGCGATCTCCAGCACGCGATCAGCGTCCGGATTCAGGCCGCTCATTTCCATGTCGACCCAGATGAGATTGTTTTCGTCGAAGCGGGCGTGGCGTGCAGGCGATGCAGAGGGCTGTGACATAATTTTTTGCGGTTCGGAGCGACGAATTCTCGCACGTACGTTGTCGGATGCCGGGACGCTTCTCGTGCCGGCGCGGGGTAGTGATCTTGATGATGGCCACACTGTTCACAATCTTGTTCGTCTTCTTTGTGCTGCTGATGATCGGGCTGAAATTCTGGCTCGCGTCGCGGCAGATTCGCCACGTCGCGCGCAACGCCGAAACGGTGCCGGCGCAGTTCGCCGAGCGCATCAGCCTGCAGTCGCACCGCAAGGCGGCGCAGTACACGATCGCCCGTCAGCGGCTCGGGCTGTTCGAGGCCGTGGCGGGGGTGGTGCTGCTGATCGCACTGACGCTGCTCGGTGGCGTGCAGGCGATCGCCGAAACGGTCACGGCGGTCACTGGCGGCGGACTGGCGGGTCAGGTCGCGACCGTTGCCTGCGTTGCCGTACTGCTCGGCGTCATCGATCTGCCGTTCGAGTGGTACCGGCAGTTCCACATCGAGGAGCGTTTCGGATTCAACCGCATGACGCCGCTGCTTTTCGTCGTCGACCTCGTCAAGTCGGTTCTGGTCGCCGCCGCCTTGGGGTTGCCGCTGCTGGCGCTGGTGCTGTGGCTGATGAATGCCGCCGGACCGTACTGGTGGCTGTACGCGTGGGCGGTGTGGGTCGCGTTCAATGCGCTCGTCCTCGTGCTGTATCCGACGGTGATCGCGCCGCTGTTCAACAAGTTCGAACCGCTTGCCGACGGTGACCTTGCAGCCCGGATCGGCGCGCTGCTCGCCCGCACCGGTTTTTCGAGCCGCGGCGTGTTCGTGATGGACGGCTCGCGGCGCTCGGCGCACGGCAATGCGTACTTCACGGGACTGGGTCGCGCCAAGCGGATCGTCTTCTTCGACACCCTGCTGCAGCGATTGCAGCCGGCCGAGATCGAGGCGGTGCTGGCGCATGAACTCGGTCACTTCAAACGGCGGCATATCGCCAAGCGCTTGGCGTTCTCGTTCTTTTCCAGCCTTTTCTTCCTGGCCCTGCTGGGCTGGCTGGCCGGCCAGAGCTGGTTCTACCAGGGCCTCGGCGTAATGCCGGCGCTCGACGGCACGCACCACGGCGTGGCGCTGGTGCTGTTCATGCTGGCGATCCCGGTGTTCACCTTCGTGCTGGCGCCGATCGCCAGCCGGATCTCGCGCAAGCACGAATTCGAGGCCGACGCCTTCGCCGTTGCGCATGCGAGCGGCGCTGATCTGGCCAGCGCGCTGGTCAAACTGTACGAAGACAATGCCTCGACGCTGACGCCCGACCCGGTGCATTCGGCGTTCTACGATTCGCATCCGCCGGCAGCGATTCGTATCGCCCGGCTGCAGGCCGCAGCCGCATGAGGAGCTCGATGATGACGTTGGAACAACTGCTGGGCGGCCACTGTCGCCCACTCGAAGGTGGCGCCGCGCTTTCCGCCGCGGCCGTCGCCGCGCAGCTGAAACTGCTGCCGGACTGGGCGCTGAGCGAAGGCGCGATCTGCCGAACCTACCGCTTCAACGACTACTACCAGACGATCGCGTTCGTCAATGCCCTCGCCTTCATGGTTCACCGCGAGGACCATCATCCCGACCTCTCCGTCGGTTACAACCGCTGCGAAGTGCGCTTCAATACCCATTCCGTGAAAGGTTTATCCGACAACGACTTCATCTGCGCGGCCAAGGCCGACGCCATCTTTTCGCAGCGTTACGGCGCGGCTGCATGAACGAGCGCC
>JBFGOX010000532.1:0-2469 GCA_041565015.1 Burkholderiaceae bacterium | reverse complement strand
GCACCTACAGCCTGCGCAAGGACTACGCGCAGGCGCACCGGTTGCTCGACGAGGTCGAACCGCAGCTTGCTTCGGCGGGCCCAGCACCGCGCGTGCGCTACTTGCTCGAACGCGGCCGGACGTTCAACTCGTCGGGCGACAGGCAAAAGGCCAAGCCGCTGTTCGTTCAGGCCTGGGAAGTCGCGAGCGCGAATCGCCTCGAAGGCCTTGCCGTCGACGCGGCGCACATGATGCCGATCATGGTCGGCGGCGCGGAAGGCGCCGAATGGACGCAGCGCGGCCTCGAACTGGCGCGCCGCTCGGCTGACGCCAAGGCGCGCGCGCTGCTGCCGGCGCTGCTGAACAACCACGCGTGGAACCTGCACGACGAAGGCCGATTCGCCGAGGCACTGCCGGTGTTCAAGGAAGCCGAGACCGCCTGGCTCGCCACAGGCAGGCAGCCGCAGGGACGAATCGCGCGCTGGTCGGTTGCCCGCTGCCTGCGCTCGCTCAAGCGTCATGACGAAGCGCTGCAGATCCAGCTGACGCTGGAACAGGAATGGGCCGCTGCCGGAGGCGCCGACGGCTACGTTTTCGAAGAACTGGCCGAGTTGTACGAACTGCTCGGCCAACCCGAACAAGCGAAACGCTATTTCCGTCGCGCTGCCGACGAACTCGGCAAGGACGCGTGGTTCGTCAAGAACGAAAGCACGCGACTGGCCCGCCTGCGAGAGCGCGGCGGCTGACCAAGCCCGCGTTCAGGCGCGCAGCGTCGCCAGCATCGCGTCGCCGATGTTCAGTCCGTCGGACTCGGCCTTGCGGCGCAGTGCTTCGCGGCGCGTACCCGGCAGCCGCACGCCGTCGTCGCGCAGCATCTCGGCAACGAGGACCTCGACCCGGTCGAGATAGGCATCGCTGCCGGCCAGTGCCTGCGGATCGATGACGATGAATGCCTGGCCGATGCGCGGGCGGTTACCTTCGTCGACGAAGAAGCTCGACGCCTCGAATCCGAACTGGGCGCCGATCAGCGTGGTCACCAGCAGTTCGACGATCAGCGCGAGCATCGCGCCCTTGGGACTCGACGCCGCGCCGATCGCCAGCATCGAGCCCTCCATGCCGGCCCGCGGGTCGGTGGTCGGCTGCCCGTCCTTGTCGAGCGCCCAGCCGAGCGGAATCGACTGCCCCTCCTTGGCCGCAACCATCAGCTTGCCGCGTGCCACTTCCGAAAGGCTGAAATCGATCATCAGCGGCTCGGCCGAGCGCCGCGGGAACACCGCAGCGACCGGATTGGTGCCGAAGATCGAGTGCTTGCCACCGGCTGGCGGCATCGCCGCCGGCGAGTTCGCGAAGCCGAGGCCGACCATTGTCGCCGCCGCGACCGGACGCAGGTGATCGACCACGACGCCACAGTGATGGCTGTTGGTGACGCCGGCAAAGGCCACGCCGAACTCGCCGGCGCGACCGATCGCTTCCCGGATCGCCAGGTCGCAGGCGGGAAACGCCAGTCCGTCGCCGGCGTCGACGAGCAGCGCGCCGCCGCGCCCGCCGACCACGGCAGGCACCGCATCCGGGTTGACGCGGCCATTGCGCAGGTGCGTGGCGTATTGCGCCACCCGCGACAAGCCGTGCGAGCCGAGCCCCTGTGCTTCGGCCTGCACCAGCGCGTGCGCGGTCGACCGCGCCATCGTTCCATTGGCACCGGCCCGCATCAGCTGGTCGGCAACGAGCGCTTCAAGCTCGCCGATCGTCATCGTGGCCATCAGTTCAGAGCCTCCAGCACCCGCTCCGCAATCAGCGACGAAACGCGTTCGTTCGATTCGGCCGAGACGCCGGCGACGTGCGGCGTCAGGATGAGATTCGGGCAGCCTTCGAAGTGCGCGCTGTGCGGCAGGGGTTCGGTGGCAAATACGTCGAGCGCCGCGCCGCCGAGGTGCCCGGCGCGCAGGGCCGCGGCCAGCGCCAATTCATCGATGATGCCGCCGCGCGCGGTGTTGATCAGCACCGCACCGGGCTTCATCGAAGCAATGCGCGCGGCATCGAACAGCCCGCGGGTCGAATCGACCAGCGGCACGTGCAGGCTCACCACATCGGCGGTGGTGATCACTTCTTCGAGGCCGGCGCAGCGGACACCGCTGGCGGCGAACGCCGGGTGATCAGCGTCCATCAGCGCATCGAAGGCGATGACGATGAATCCAAACGCCTTCGCCAGCCGGGCCGTCACCTGGCCGATCGAGCCATAGCCGATCAGGCCGATCGTCTTGCCCGCTGCCTCGCGCCCCTCGCTCAGCCGCGCGCGCGGCCACTGCCCGGCGGCAACCTCCACGGTCGAAATGTAGGCGCCGCGCAGCAGCACAACGGCGATGCCGACGACGTACTCGGCCACCGACAACGCATTGGCGCCGGTGGCCGGAATCACGCGAATGCCCCTGGCGTCGCAGGCGGCGACGTCGATATTGTCGAGCCCCACGCCGAGACGGCCGACGACCTTGC
>JBFGOX010000531.1:0-2508 GCA_041565015.1 Burkholderiaceae bacterium | reverse complement strand
TTACGCCGGCAGCCCGCTCGGCTGCGCTGCGGCGCTGGCCGTCATCGAGGTCTTCGAGACGGAAAAGCTGCTCGAACGCGGCGTGACGGTCGGCGAACGGATCACGCAGCGGCTGCAGCAGCTGGCAAAACGAAACCCGCTTATCGGCGAGGTACGCGGGCTGGGCCCGATGATCGCTGTCGAGTTCTTCAAGGCGGCGAAGGGACGCGAGCCGGCGCCCGAGCTTGTCAAGAACCTCGTCGCCGAGGCCGCCCGGCGCGGACTGATCCTGCTGTCCTGCGGCACCTACGGCAACGTGGTGCGCATCCTGGTGCCGCTGACGGCCTCCGACGCGATTCTCGACGAGGCGCTCGACCTCTTCGAGGCGAGTCTCGATGCGGTGACCGACAAGCCGCAACGCGTCGCGGCCTGACCGTCGCGACCAGCCGATGAAGCAGCCGCGCGCCTCGCTACGCTATCTGCTGCTGCAGGTGCGCAACCCCGACGACCCGATGCGGCAGCAGGAGGTCGAGTGTTTTGCCCGGGCGCTGCAATGCGATCGCGACCGGATCGAGGTGATCGATCTGATGGGACGCGAGTGCGCGAGCGTGGCCGGCGCCGGACGGGTGCGGCGCGCCGACGTGGTGCTGCTCGGCGGCAGCGGTGACTATGCGGTATCGGAGGGCGGCGACTGGCTCGAACCGGCGCTCGACGCGATGCGCGGCCTGCACGCAAGGCGACAGCCGACCTTTGCGACCTGCTGGGGCTTCCAGGCGCTGGCACGCGCGCTGGGCGGCGAAGTCGTCGCCGATCCCGAAAGCGCAGAAATCGGCACGCTCGAAGTGCGCCTGACCGAGGCGGGAAGGACCGATCGGGTGTTCGGACCTTTGGCTGAAGTCGGGTCGACGTTCCCCGCCCACATCGGTCACCAGGACGTCGTCAGCCGCTTGCCTGAAGATGCCGTACTGCTTGCCGAAACGGACAGCGCGCCGCATGCCTACACGTTCCGCGGCCTGCCGATCTACTGCACGCAGTTTCATCCGGAACTGAACCGCACAGCGCTGCTCGAGCGCGTGCGCCAGTACCCGAAGTACGTCGAGACCATCACCGGCCTGTCGTTCGACGATTTCGCCGCGCAGCGTGCGCGCGAGGCGCCGCACGCAGAGGAACTGATCGCACGGTTTGTCGATCACGTCTTCGGCTAGGGTTGCCCGGGCCCCGGTCGGTGCCTGCCGTGGCGCCCCGACCGGGAAATGGTGCGGTTCGCGGCGATCCCGGGTGCGCACGACAACGCCGAGCGGCCGCGACCGGCGGCGGTCAGCGTCAGTCAGCCCTTCACCAGTAATTTTCCACCGCCATCTGCGCCGGCTGCCCGCGCCGCGAGACCTGGTAGCCCGCCAGCGTCAGGTGGTGGCGGATGTCGTCGACCATGTCCGGGTTGCCGCAGATCATCACCCGGCTTTGATCGGGATTCATGCGCACGCCGGCACGTGACTCGAGCGCGCCGTTGCCCAGCAGCGCGGGAATGCGCGCGTTCAGGCAGCCGTCGATCCGCTCGCGGGTGACGATCGGCACGTAGACCAGCTTGCCGGGATTAGCAGCCAGTTCGTCACCGAAGACGTCGTGCTCGCCGAACGCGGCGACGGTGTCGCGGTACGCCAGTTCGTCGGCGTGACGGACCGAGTGCACGAGGATCAGCCGCTCGTACAGTTGCCAGGCGTTCAGGTCGTACAGGATCGAGATGAAGGGCGCAATGCTGGTGCCCGAGGACAGCAGCCACAGGTGGCGCCCGCCTTCGAAGCGGTCGAGCGTCAGGAAGCCGTAGGCGGTCTTTTCGATCAGCAGCGAATCGCCTACGCGCAGCTGCGCCAGTTGCGTGGTGAAGTCGCCGTCCGGCACGACGATCGAGTAGAACTCGAGAAACTCGTCGTAATCGGCCGAGACGATCGAATAGGCACGCCAGACGAAGCGCGGCCCGGCCTTGGCGCCATGGCAATCGTCGCGGTACAGGCCGATCCGTGCGAACTGGCCCGGCTTGAAGCGAAAACTGCGATCACGCGTGATGCGGAAGCTGAACAGATGTTCGGTCCAGCGGCGGATCGAGGTGATTCGCTGCGACGTGTACTTGGCCTCCGGCAGCGCGCCGGGGATCTTGTGCGCGCAGCGGACGATCTCCGGCGCATCGAGGTTGGCGTCGTTAATGTTCATTGGATCAGTCCGGCGGCAACGGTGTCGTGCGTTGCCTCGTCGATCAGGATGAAGGCGCCGGTGGCGCGGTTGTCGGCGTACCGGTCGAAGGCCAGCGGCTGTTGCGTGCGCACGGTGATGCGCGCAATATCGTTCAGGCCGATCGCGCCGTCGGCGCTGTTCCACGTCGCCGCGCTGACGTCGAGTCGCGCGGCCACGGCCGCGACCCTCGCCTTCGTCGCGCGCGTCGTGTGGCGCAGGGTGTAGGTGCGCGCGGCCGAAAGGGGTTGTGCCGACAGCCAGCAGATCGTCGCCGCGAACTCGCGCTGCGGCGCCGGCGCG
>JBFGOX010000530.1:0-2509 GCA_041565015.1 Burkholderiaceae bacterium | reverse complement strand
GGTGGCCACGATCGTGGTGGCGGGGCTGGCAGGACCGATGGTCGAACTGGCGTTCAAGTTCGGGCCGGCCGAGTATTTCTCGCTGATGGTGCTCGGTCTGATTGGCGCGGTGGTGCTCGCCTCGGGTTCGTTGCCGAAGGCGGTCGGCATGATTCTTCTCGGACTGCTGCTCGGCCTGGTCGGCACCGACGTGAACTCGGGGGTGGCGCGCTACAGCTTCGACATTCCGCAGTTGACCGACGGCATCGGTTTTGTCGCCGTTGCGATGGGCACGTTCGCGTTTGCGGAGATCATCAGCAATCTGGAGAGGAAGGAGGAACATCGCGAGGTGTTCACCGACAAGGTCGGCAGCCTGATGCCGACGAAACAGGAATTCAAGGAAGCCGCGCCGGCGGTCGTGCGCGGCACGCTGCTCGGCTCGGTGCTCGGCGTCCTGCCCGGCGGCGGCGCGCTGCTGTCGGCCTTCGCGGCCTACACGATCGAAAAGAAGATCAGCAAGACGCCGGAGCGCTTCGGCAAGGGTGCGGTGCAGGGCGTGGCCGGCCCGGAGTCGGCCAATAACGCCGGCGCGCAAACCTCGTTCATCCCGATGCTGACGCTTGGCATCCCGCCTAACGCGGTGATGGCGCTGATGATTGGCGCGATGACGATCCACAACATTCAGCCCGGCCCGCAGGTGATGACCAGCAACCCGGCGCTGTTCTGGGGCCTGATCGCCTCGATGTGGGTTGGCAACCTGATGCTGGTGATCCTGAACCTGCCGCTGATCGGTATCTGGGTCAAGTTGCTGACCGTGCCGTACCGGTGGCTGTTTCCGGCGATCATGGTCTTCTGCGTGATCGGCGCCTACTCGGTGAACAACGACACCTTCGAAGTGAAGATGGTCGCCGTGTTCGGGGTGCTTGGCTACCTGTTCTTCAAGCTCCGCTGCGAGCCGGCGCCACTGATCCTCGGTTTCATCCTCGGGCCGATGATGGAGGAAAATCTGCGCCGCGCGATGCTACTGTCGCGCGGTGATCCGACGGTGTTCTTCACGCGGCCGTTGTCGCTGACGCTGCTCCTGATGGCGGTGGCGCTGATCCTGCTGGTGGCGTTGCCGGCATTCAAGAAGACGCGAGAAGAAGCGTTTCAGGAAGAACTCTGAGGCGATTCCGGCAGCCGGAGTCGCCTCGGTAACCCGCTAAGCGGCACACATGGAATATTTCAGTCTTGCGTTTTTCTTCGCGGTGCTGCAGATCATCGCCATCGACATCCTGCTCGGCGGCGACAATGCGATCGTCATCGCGCTGGCCTGCCGCAGGCTGCCGGAGCAGCAGCGCAACAAGGGCATTTTCTGGGGCGTATTCGGGGCGATCGCGCTGCGCGTCGTGCTGATCTTCTTCGCCCTGCAGTTGCTGGCGCTGCCTTACCTGAAGATCGTCGGCGCGCTGCTGCTGCTGTGGATCGGCGTCAAGCTGCTGCTGCCGGAGGAAGAAGGCGGGCACGACGGCATCGAGGGCAGCACGCATCTGCTCGGCGCGATCAAGACGATCGTCGTCGCCGATGCGGTGATGAGCCTCGACAACGTGATCGCGGTGGCTGGCGCGGCCAAGGGCGATATCGGGCTGGTCGTCTTCGGCATCCTGATCAGCATCCCGATCATCGTCTGGGGCAGCAAGTTCGTGCTCAAGCTAATGGACCGTTTTCCCCTCGTCATCACGCTCGGTGCGGCCCTGCTGGGATGGATTGCCGGCGGCATGCTCGTCGGCGATGTCGTGCTCAAGCCCTATCTGGCCGGTGCGCCGGGCTGGCTGCAGTACGTGGCCGCGGTCGTGGGCGCCGCGTTCGTGGTGCTGCTCGGCACCTGGCTCGCGCGGCGGGCGCCGAAGCCGGCGGCCAAGCCGGTCGAGGAACTGGCGCTCGACGAATCGCCGCGGCGAGAGTAGCGCGACACAGGAATTCGGAGATGGAAAAGGTACTGATCGGCGTTGACGGTTCGGAGCATGCCCGACGGGCCGTCGAGCACGCGCTGAAGCAGCGCGAGACGCAGGGCTCGCTCGACATCCACCTGCTGAACGTGCAGATCCCGATCGAATCCGGACATGCGCGGATGTTCGTCAGCCACGAGCAGCTGGAAGAGTATTACCGCGACGAAGGGGTGGCGGCGCTGAAGGAGGCGCGCGAGATGCTCGACCGCGCCGGCGTGCCGTACCAGCACCATGTCGCCGTCGGCCACGTGGCGCAGACGATCGCTGCCTACGCGCGCGAGCACGGATTCGACCAGATCGTGATCGGGTCGCACGGTCGCGGCGCGTTGCGCCATCTGCTGATGGGCTCGGTGGCCACCGACGTGCTGCGCCTGTCGGAGATACCGGTCACGCTGGTCAAATAGGCGGTGCCGGCGCGGGCGATCGCCGCCCTTGTTCGTCCCGTCCCTCGAGCGGGCTCAAGCCGCAACGAAGACCCGTGCGCAGCACCGGAACGTCGACGGCTGCCTTGGCTGCGACAGGGCAAGAAAAAGCGTCGACCG
>JBFGOX010000529.1:0-2512 GCA_041565015.1 Burkholderiaceae bacterium | reverse complement strand
TCGCGCTCTGGAAGCGCGCGTACGGGCACATGTACTTGCAGACCTGCTCGCGCATCCAGCCGGCATTGCCGTAGGTGGCGAAGCCATAGAACAGCACCCAGAAAGCGGACCAGCCGCCGAAGTCGAGCCGGAGTGCGTCGGCGCCGAGTTCACGAACCGGCGTGAAGTAGCCGACGAATGTGTAGCCGGTCCACAGTGCCACCGCGATCCACGCCGAGTGCTTGGCCGTCTTCAGCGCGAACTTGCGCGCGTCCATCGGCTGTCGGTCGAGCGCCATGCGCTTGGCGCGGTCGCCCTCGATGCGCCGCTCGATCCACATGAAGATCTCGGTGTAGACGGTCTGCGGGCAGGCGTAGCCGCACCACAGTCGCCCGCCGACAGCGGTGAACAGGAACAGGGCGAACGCCGAGATGATCAGCAGGGCCGACAGGAAGACGATGTCCTGCGGCCACAGCACCAGGCCGAAGATGTAGAACTTGCGCGCGGCCAGATCGAAAAGCACGGCCTGGCGGTCGTTCCAGGTCAGCCACGGCAGGCCATAAAAGATGATCTGCGTGAACCAGATGGTCGCCCAGCGCCACTTCTGGAACCAGGCCAGCCGATCGCCGATCTTCGCCCGCGGATAGATCTCGATGCGCTTGGCATACAGCGACTGCACCGCCTCGGCCTGCCGCGCAGCCGACCGCGCCGTCTGTACCCGCTTGCCTTCGTCGACGGCGTTCATCGTTCGATCGACCGCCAGCAGAACGCGCGGCGCTGCGGATCAACCGCCGCGCCGCGCCTGGCTATTTGCCCGCCGGCGCGGACGCCACTTGCCGCGGGTTGGCCAGCCAATGCACGTAGCCGGCGACCAGGTGGATCTCCGCCTCGCTGAGCAGCCCCTTCCAGGCCGGCATCACGCCGCCGCGGCCCTTGGTGATGGTCTCGCTGATCGCGGCCACCGTACCGCCGTACAGCCAGATCCGATTGGTCAGGTCGGGCGCACCCAGGGCCGGGTTGCCCTTGCCTTCGGCGCCATGGCAGGCGGCGCAAGCGGCAAATTTCTCCTTGCCGCGCGCGGCGCGAACCGAATCGTGCGCCGAGCCCGACAGCGACAGCACGTAGTTGGCCACATCGGTGACATCCTCGGCGCCGCCGACCGCGGCAGCCATCGGCGGCATCGCCGCCATGCGTCCGGCGACGATCGAGGTCTTGATCGCCTCGGCGTCCGATCCCCACTGCCACTCGTTGTCGGTGAGATTGGGAAAGCCGCGCGCGCCGCGCCCGTCGGAGCCATGACACTGGGCACAGTTGTTCAGGTAGATGCGGCTGCCCATCTGCCGGCCCCGCTCGTCCGCGGCCACCGCCGGCAGATCCATCTTCAGGTACGAGGCGAACAGCGGTCCGTACTTGCTCTCGGCCGCCTTCACCTCGGCCTGATGCTGAGCGCCCGAAGTCCAGTTCAGCACGCCCTTGAACTGCGTGCCGAGTCCGGGGTACAGGATCAGGTAAACGATCGAAAAGACGACCGTGATGTAGAACAGCCACATCCACCAGCGCGGCAGCGGATTGTGGAATTCCTGCAGGTCTTCGTCCCAGACGTGCCCCGTCGTGTCGGGATCGGGCCCGCTGCCGACCTTCAGGCGCCGTTTGCTCTGCGACCAGAGGAACACGCCGCAGCCGACAACCGAGACGACCGTGACGACGGCGATGAAATAGTCCCAGAAGACGCTGGTGAAGTCGCTCATCTATCTGCTCCCCCGCATCCGCTCGTTTGCGTCGTCTTCGGCAAACGGCAGCCGCGCCGCTTCTTCGAAGCCCTTCTGGCTGTTGCGGTGCCAGGCCCACCAGACGATGCCGATGAAGGCGACGAAGGCGAGCACGGTGGCCAGCGCGCGCAGGTCGTTGACGTCCATCGTTCAGCCTCCTGTCCGTACGTTGCGCATCTCGACCCCCAGTCCCTGCAGGTAGGCGATCAGTGCGTCGAGCTCGGTCTTGCCTTTCAGTTGTTCCGGCGCTTTTTCGACCTGCTCGTCGGTGTACGGCACGCCGAGCCGGCGCAACGCGCGCATGCGCGCCTGCACATCGGCGTTCTCGACGCTCGTTGCCGCCAGCCACGGGTAGCCGGGCATGTTCGACTCCGGCACCACGTCGCGCGGGTTGTTGAAGTGCACGCGATGCCATTCGTCCGAATAACGGCCGCCGACGCGCGCCAGGTCGGGACCCGTGCGCTTGCTGCCCCACTGGAACGGATGGTCGTAGACGAACTCGCCGGCCACCGAATAGTGGCCCTGGTAGCGCAGCGTCTCGGCGCGGAACGGTCGGATCATCTGCGAATGGCAGTTGTAGCAGCCTTCGCGGATGTAGACGTCGCGGCCGACCAGCCGCAGCGGTTCATAGGGCTTGATGCCGGCCACAGGCTCGGTCGTCTGCCGCTGGAAATACAGCGGCAGGATCTCGACCAGCCCGCCGATGGCAACGACCACCACGATCAGGATGATCATCAGCCAGGAGTTGCGCTCGATGAAGTCGT
>JBFGOX010000528.1:0-2513 GCA_041565015.1 Burkholderiaceae bacterium | reverse complement strand
TGCACTTGCGCGTTCACGCTGGCTGCCGCTCTCGTTTCTCGAAGACGGCCCGTTCGGCATCGAACTGCTGAAGCCGCTGGCCCTGTTCGGCCTCTCGGGCCTGGACCAGATCACCCACGCGATGATCTGGAGCATGATGGCGAACATCGGCCTTTATGTCGCCGTCTCGCTGGCCGGAACGCAATCGGCCGTCGAGCGTCGCCAGGCCAGCGTTTTCGTCGACGTTTTCCGCCACGAGGCGGGCGGCGCGCACTTCTGGCGCGGCACTGCCTCGGCGCGCGACCTGTACCAGGTGCTGGCGCGCTTCATCGGTGCGGCGGCAGCCGAAAGCACGATCGCCGAATATGCGCGCGCGCGCGGCCTCGGCTGGCCGAACGAAGAACTGCTCGCCGATGCCGAATTCGTCCACTTCGTCGAGACGCAGCTGGCCGGAGCGTTCGGCTCGGCCTCGGCGCGCATCATGATCGCCTCGGCCGTCAAGGAGGAGGCGCTGACGCTCGACGAGGTCAGCGCCATCCTCGACGAGGCCTCACAGGTGGTCGTCTACAGCCATCGACTGGAGCAGAAGTCGCGCGAACTCGAAGCGGCCACCGCCGAGCTGCGTGCCGCCAACGAGCGGCTGAAGGAACTCGACCGGCTCAAGGACGATTTCATCTCGACAGTCACCCACGAGCTGCGCACACCGCTGACTTCGATCCGCGCGTTCTCCGAGATCCTGCTCGCCGATCCGAAGGTGGATCTGTCCGAGCGGATCAAGTTCCTCGGCATCATCACGCGCGAGACCGAGCGGCTGACGCGACTGATCAACCAGGTGCTGGACATGGCCAAGATCTCCTCCGGCCGTGCCGAGTGGGAGATGACCGAGGTCGACGTGCGTGAAGTCGTTGCCGACACCCTCGGGCGGATGAGCCAGGTGTTCAAGGAAAAGGGCGTGCAGCTGTCGGCAAACCTGCCGGCGCGCACGCCGCCGGTGCAGGCCGACGTGGACAGGCTGATCCAGGTCCTGCTGAACCTGCTGTCGAACGCGCTGAAGTTCAGCCCGGAAGTCCACGGTCGCGTCGACGTGGCGCTGCGTGAGGCGGACGGCGAACTGCGCATCGACGTGCGTGACAACGGGCCCGGCGTGAGACGCGAGGATCAACCGTTCGTCTTCGACAAGTTCTGGCAGGCCGGTGACAACCTCGTGGCGAAGCCGCCCGGCACCGGGCTCGGCTTGCACATCAGCCGCCAGATCGTCGAGCATTTCGGCGGCCGCATGTGGGTCGAAAGCGACGAAGGTGCCGGTGCCTGCTTTTCGTTCACCCTGCCAGTGGCGCCCGTGCCGGCCACTGCGTAGCGCGGTGTCCTGGCGATCGAGTCGGTCGCAACTACCCGCGTCGAAACGCGCGCAAACGAAGGATCGGGAGGACACGTGAGCGAGACTTCACGCACAGTGCTGATCGTCGATGATGAACCGAACATCGTCACCGCGCTCGATTTCCTTCTCCGGCGCAACGGCTACGACGTGCGGCTGGCGAGCAACGGCGCCGAGGCGCTGGAGAGAATCGAGACGGACAGGCCCGATGTCGTGCTGATGGACGTGATGATGCCGCTGAAAAGCGGCTACGAGGTCTGCCAGCACATGCGCGAGCGGCCGGAACTGGCACACATCAAGGTCGTGATGCTGTCGGCCAAGGGCAGCGAGGCGGAAGTGAACAAGGGGCTGTCGCTCGGCGCCGATCTTTACATCACCAAGCCTTTCTCGACCCAGGAACTGGTGGCGACGATCAACCAACTCTTTGCACAGGGCGCGACGCCGCTGCCATGAGAGCTCCGAAAGGCGCCTGGGTCTGGGTGCTCGCCGCCTGCCTCGCGGTGCTGGTGGTGCTCGGCGTCGGCGCGCTGCTGCAGTACCTGGCCGCTGACCCCGAGCAGCGGCCGCGCCTGATCGCCCTCGTCCGTCAGGGCGCGCCAGTGGTGTTCTTCGGCACGGCGATCATGATGGCAGTCGCCGGAATGATCGCGAGCTGGCTTTTTCGCCGTTACCCGCACGCTGCGCGGCAACTGGCCGAGCAATCGCGCAGCCTGCTGGCCGCCGACGAGGGCTTTCGCGTCGCACCGCAGGGAGCGCCGCCGCTGGCTGAAGTTGCGGCGGCGGTCAATCAGTTGGCCGACGCCTATCATCGCGTCGAACACGACCTCGAGGGCCGTAACCTTGAGCATCGCGCCCGCGTCGAGGAGGAGCGCGACCGCTTCGCCGCGTTGATGTCGGAGCTGTCGCAGGGAGTGCTGGTGTGCAACGCCGGCGGCCGCATCCTGCTGTACAACGCGCGCGCGGCCGCCCTGCTCGGCTCAGGCGGCCGTGCGGCGCAGGCCGATTCGGTGCCCCTCGGCCTGGGGCGCTCGGTCTTCAGCCTTCTGGACCGCAACCAGGTCGCACATGCGCTCGACAAGATCCAGCACCAAGGCGCGGAGGACGCTCGTCCGCAGGCGCGATTCGTCGCTGCGGTGCCGAACGGCGCGCTGCTGCGCGT
>JBFGOX010000527.1:0-2515 GCA_041565015.1 Burkholderiaceae bacterium | reverse complement strand
GCGGCGACCGCAGCGCCGGTTGCCGTGGATCAACGTCCCTGCGGTCGCCCCTTGCAGATCGCCATTCGCAGGACCAGTGTGGATATGCGCAAGAAGGAGTTTGCGCAGGCAGTCAAGGAGAACACCATGACAAAACGGCTTGCATTTACAGTCGCAGTCTTGGGAGCTTCACTGGCGCTGTCCACTGGAGTGCTGGCGCAGGCGCGCAGCGAACTGGGCAGGACCGAATACGAGGCCACCTGCATTACCTGCCACGGTCCTGCGGGCAAGGGCGACGGCCCCTACAGTCAGTTTCTCAAGGTGCAGGTTCCCGACCTGACGACGCTTACGGAGCAGAACAAGGGGGTATTTCCCGCCGAACGCCTGTACGGAATCGTCGACGGCCGCGTCGAGTTGAAAGGTCACGGCACGGCACAGATGCCGGTGTGGGGCGTTCATTACAACGCCAAGGCCGCTGAGTACTACAAAGGTTTTGCGTACGCGCCCGAGCAGTTCATTCGCGCGCGCATCCTGTCGCTGATCGACTACGTGTACGCGCTGCAGACGCGGCGGTAAGGGCGGCGCGGGCCGGTCCGGCTGCCGGCGACGAGCCTGCCTCCGGGTCAGGTCAGTGCGCGCTCGTACCAGCCGCGGCTGGCGTTGACGACGCGAACGACGAGCAGCATCACCGGCACCTCGATCAGCACGCCGACCACGGTGGCCAGCGCGGCGCCGGATTCGAAGCCGAACAGGCTGATCGCGGCGGCCACTGCAAGCTCGAAGAAGTTCGAGGCGCCGATCAGCGCCGAGGGGCAGGCGACGCTGTGCTTCTCGCGCAGCAGCCGGTTTGCCAAGTAGGCCAGGCCGGAATTGAAGAACACCTGGATCAGGATCGGCACCGCGAGGATCGCGATCACCAGCGGTTGGCGCAGGATCTGCTCACCTTGGAACGCGAACAGCAGCACGAGGGTGACCAGCAGCGCCGCCACCGACCATGGCTGGATTGCGGCCAGCAATCGATCGAGCGCCACCGGCCCGCCGCGCGCCAGCACGCGCGCGCGAATGAGCTGCGCAATGATCACCGGCACCACGATGTACAACGCCACCGAGGTCAGCAGCGTGTCCCACGGCACGCTGATCGAGGCCACGCCGAGCAGCAGGGCGACGATCGGCGCGAAGGCGAAGATCATGATCGTGTCGTTCAGCGCCACCTGCGTCAGCGTGAAATACGGATCGCCGTTGGTCAGCCGGCTCCAGACGAACACCATCGCCGTGCACGGGGCGGCCGCCAGCAGAATCAGGCCGGCGATGTAGCTGTCGATGCTTTCGGCCGGCAGCCAGGGCGCGAAGACCTGGCGGATGAAGACGAAGGCGAGCAGCGCCATCGAAAACGGCTTGACCAGCCAGTTGACGACGAGCGTCACCCCGATGCCGCGCACGTGCTGGCGGACCTGTCCCAGCGCCGCGAAGTCGACGCGCAGCAGCATCGGGATGATCATCACCCAGATCAGCACGCCAACCGGCAAATTGACCTGCGCGAATTCCATGCGGCCGATCGCCTGCACCGGCGCCGGGAAGACCTGGCCGAGCGCGATGCCGGCGACGATGCACAGCGCCACCCACACCGTCAGGTAGCGCTCGAAGACGCTCATGGCCGCGGCCGGTCGCGCCGCTGTCGCCGCCGGCGCGCTCATGACCTGCCGATCTCCTGCAGGCGTCGGGTCAGCGCCAGCCGGTCGAGCTTGGCCAGCGGCAGGCCAAGGAACAGCTGGATCCGGCTTTGCAGCCGCTTATAGGCATGGAAGAACGCCTTGCGTTTCGCTTCATCGTCGCCCTCGACGGCGGCTGGATCCTCGACCCCCCAGTGGGCGCTGATCGGCTGGCCGGGCCAGATCGGGCAGGCCTCGCCGGCGGCCGAATCGCACACGGTGAAGACGAAGTCGAGTTTTGGCGCGCCGGCCCGCGCGAACTCGTCCCAGCTCTTGCTGCGCAGGCCTTCGACCGGAAGGCGGTTCTTCTGCAGCAGTTCGACCGCGAACGGGTTGACCTTGCCGGTCGGATGCGAGCCGGCGCTGAAGCCCTTGAAGTGCGGCGCGCCCATCGCGTTCATCATCACCTCGCTCATGATCGAGCGCGCCGAGTTGCCGGTGCACAGGAACAGCACGTTCAGTGGCTGCTGCATCGGCCGCTGCGCCTAGAGGCAGCAGCCAGCGGCGGCCTTGGCAGCGGGCTTCGCCGACGACCTGGCCTCGGGCACACAACAGGCGGCCGCGCCGGCCTTCGCCGGCTCGTCGAACGTCGGCACCGTGCCCAACGCATGGAACGTTTCCCAGGCGATGCCGCTCGGATCGGTGACCCAGACCTTGTTCGCTCGCGCGTAGCAGCAGGCGACTTCCTTCTCGGCTTCGGTGGCGAGATCGGCGTTCTGCAGCTGCGCACTCAGTTGCTCGAGCTCTTCGTCCGAGTCGGTCTGCAGTCCGAGGTGATTGACGCCAACCCTAGCGCCGCGTTGCGAGATGGCGAAGTTCAGGCGCGG
>JBFGOX010000526.1:0-2519 GCA_041565015.1 Burkholderiaceae bacterium | reverse complement strand
GCCGACAAGGGCACGGCGACCTTCTCCGACTATGCCAACGCGATCAGCGCCGAGTACGGCCACTGGCTCGGCGACGCGTTCGCCTCCGGCGGCAGCGTCGGCTACGACCACAAGGGCATGGGCATCACCGCGCGCGGCGCCTGGGAGAGCGTCAAGCGCCACTTCCGCGAAATGGGCATCGACACGCAGACGACCGATTTCACCGTGGTCGGCATCGGCGACATGTCGGGCGACGTGTTCGGCAACGGCATGCTGCTGTCGAAGCACATCCGGCTGCTGGCGGCATTCGACCACCGGCACATCTTCATCGACCCCGACGCGGATGCGGCAACGACCTTCGAAGAACGCAAGCGGCTGTTCGACCTGCCGCGATCGTCCTGGGCCGACTACAACACGGCGCTGATTTCCGAGGGCGGCGGCATCTGGAGCCGCTCGGTCAAGTCGATCCCGATCTCGCCGCAGGCCGCGCGCGCGCTCGGCATCGAGGCCGAGAAGATGACGCCGAACGAACTGATCAACGCGCTGCTGAAGGCGCCGGTCGACCTGCTCTACAACGGCGGCATCGGCACCTATGTGAAGGCCGTTACCGAATCGAACGCCGACGTCGGCGACCGCGCCAACGATGCGATCCGCGTCAACGGCCGGCAGCTGCGCTGCAAGGTCGTCGCCGAAGGCGGCAACCTCGGACTGACGCAGTTCGGCCGCATCGAATTCGCGCTGCAGGGCTGCGGCGGCATCGGCGGCCGCGTCTACACCGATGCGATCGACAACTCGGCCGGCGTCGACACCTCCGATCACGAGGTCAACATCAAGATCCTGCTCGGACTGGTGATCGCCGAAGGCGAGCTGACCGAAAAACAGCGCAACAAGATCATGGCCGACATGACCGACGAGGTCGCCGTGCTGGTGCTGCGCGACAACTATTTCCAGACCCAGGCGCTGAGCCTGACCAAGCGGCTGGCGCGCCCGCTGCTCGAGCAGCAGGTGCGCTTCATGCGCTTTCTCGAGAAGGCGGGCAGGCTGAACCGCGCCATCGAGTTCCTTCCCGACGACGAGCGGATCGCCGAGCGCCGCGAGCAGGGCATCGGGCTTGCCGCGCCGGAATCGGCGGTCGTGCTCGCCTACTCGAAGCTGTGGCTGTTCGACGAGCTGCTGGCCTCGGACCTGCCGGAGGATCCGTGGGTGGCGACGGCGCTGGCGCGTTACTTCCCGCAGCTGCTGCGCGAGCGTTACGCCGCCTACATGGAACGCCACCCGCTGAAACGCGAGATCGTCGCCACCTACGTGCTGAACAGCATGGTCAACCGCGTGGGCGCGACCTTCGTGCACCGGCTCGGCGAGAACACCGGCGCGGCCGCCGCGCAGGTCGTGCGCGCCTACCTGCTGGCGCGCGAGAGCTTTGGCCATGTCGCGACCTGGCAGGCGATCGAGGCGCTCGACAACAAGGTGGCCGACGAGGTGCAGGCCGAGATGCTGATCGAGCTGGCTCGGCTGACCGAAAGGGCAACCACCTGGTTCCTGCGTTCACGTCGGCTCACCGATCCGATGGCCGAGACGATCGAGCGCCTGCGCCCCGCCGCCGACGCATTGCTGGCGGTGATCGCCGCCGAACCGGGAACGCCGCGCCAGCGCCAGGTCTCGCGCGACCGCTGGCAGGACGCCGGCGTCCCGGCCGAGCTCGCCGCCCGCATCGCCTCGGCGGAGGCGCAGTTCGCGGCGCTGGATGTCGCCGAGATCGCCGAGCAGTCGCAGCGCAGCCTGCAGGAAGTCGCGAGCGTGTTCTTCGCGCTCGGTGACGCGCTCGGGCTGGACCGGCTGCGCGCGCAGATCGTGCAGCTGCCCGCAGAGGGCTACTGGCAGGCACGGGCCAAGAATGCGCTCGGCGACGACCTGGCCGATCTGCAGCGCGAGTTCGCCGCACAGGCGGTGCGGCTGCAAAGCGGCGGCGACCCCGCCGCCGCGGTCAGTGCCTGGGAGCAGGCCAACGCGCATGCGTTGGAGCGCGCGCGGCGGCTGATCGAAGAACTGGCGCAGGTCCGCACGATGGATCTGGCCACGGCTTCGGTGGCGTTGCGCGAACTGCGCAACCTGGCCTGATCGGTCGCAGCGGCGCGAACGCGGGACGGGACGTCTGTGGCGACGGCCGCCGAGCTGCTGGTCACCGGCGCCGCGGGGACGGTCGGCGCGCACCTGGTAGGCGAACTGCGCGCCGCCGGCGTGCCGCTGGCGGCGATGTCGTCGCGCGCCGGCAGCACGATCGAAGGTGTCGACGTTCGCCACGGCGATTTCAGCAACCCGGCATCGCTCGAGCGCGCCTTTGCGGGCGTGCGCACGCTGTTCCTGCTGCTGCCGCTCGTGCCGACCAAGCTGGCGCTGGCGAAAAATGCGGTTGCCGCCGCAAGGGCCGCTGGCGTGCGGCATATCGTGCGCTCGAGCGGCATGGGCGCCGACCCGGACAGCCGCTACGCGCTGATGAAGCTGCAGGGACAGATTGACGCGCTGGTCGCCGGCAGCGGCAT
>JBFGOX010000525.1:0-2524 GCA_041565015.1 Burkholderiaceae bacterium | reverse complement strand
CTTGCGATCATTCTGGTGCTGATGCTGTTCCTGAACATCATCAGTGCCGTGTTCGGCATCAACTTCGCCGGCGTCAGCGGGCGGCAGCTCGATCTCGGCGCGCTCGCCATCTTTGCGCTCGTGGTCGGTTTCACCGGCTCGTTCATTTCGCTGCTGATCAGCAAGCCGGTGGCGAAGTGGTCGACCGGCGCGCAGGTGATCGAGCGGCCCTCGAACGCGATGGAAGCGTGGCTGGTCGACGCGGTGCGCGCGCATGCGCAGAAGGCCGGCATCGGCATGCCCGAAGTGGCGATCTACAACGGCGAGCCGAACGCTTTTGCCACGGGCGCCAGCAAGAACAGCGCGCTGGTGGCGGTTTCCACCGGCCTGTTGCAGTCGATGAGCAAGGAAGAGGTGGACGCGGTGCTCGGCCATGAGGTCGGACACGTGGCCAACGGCGACATGGTGACGATGACCTTGATCCAGGGCGTGATGAACACCTTCGTCGTGTTCCTGTCGCGCCTGATCGGCTGGGCCATCGATCGCATGATCCTGAAGAACGAAAGCGCTGCGCCCGGCATGGGTTACTGGGTCAGTGTGATCGTGCTCGACATCGCGCTCGGCTTCCTTGCCGCAATCATCGTGGCCTGGTTCTCGCGCCAGCGCGAATACCGCGCCGATGCGGCCGCCGCCAACTACCTTGGCTCGCCGCGGCCGATGATCAACGCGCTGGCGCGCCTGGGCGGCATGGAGCCGGGCGAACTGCCGCAGCAGGTCAAATCGATGGGTATCAACGGGCGGCCGAGCGGGATGATGGCGTTGTTCTCGAGCCATCCGCCGATCGAAGACCGCATCCGGGCGCTGCAGTCGATGGCGCGCTGAACGGCAGCGCGGTCAAGAACGGAAAGGCCGGGCAGTGTGCCCGGCCTTTTTTTCGTCGCGCGATGGCCCGGATCGGCGCGTTTCCTGCACCAGTGCTCTGCGCGATCAGGACCGGGCTGGGCCAATCCAGTTCAGGCGAAACAGGTCGAGGCGGCGATCCTGTGAATTGCGCACCCCGCCGGCGTCGCGCAGTTCCTTCAGCTTCGTGAGGTCGACGTCGGCGATCAGCATCGTCTCCGTATTCGGCGTGCTCTCGGCGATAACCGAGTCGTGCGGGAACGGAAAGTCCGACGGCGCAAGGATCGCGATCTGCGAATAGTGGACATTGACGTTGTCGACCTTCGGCAGATTGCCGACGCTGCCGCTCAGCACCACATAGCACTCGTTCTCTATCGCCCGCGCCTGCGCGCAGTGGCGCACGCGCTGGTAACCGTTCTTGGTCTCGGTCCAGAATGGCACAAACAGGATCTGCATGCCGCGCTCGGCCAGAAGACGCGGCAGTTCCGGGAATTCGACGTCATAACAGATCAGGATGCCAATTGTTCCAGCGTCGGTATCGAAGATTTCGAGTCGATCGCCGCCGTCGAGCGACCACAGGCGCTTTTCGGTCGGCGTGATGTGCAGCTTGCGCTGGGTTCCGACGGTACCGTCACGGCGGAACAGGTAGGCGACGTTGAACAGGCCTTCGCCTTCGAGCACGGGCAGGCTGCCGCCGACGATGTTGATGTTGTACTTCAGCGCCATCTCGCCCAGCGCCGTGACGATCGGCGGCGTGAACTTCGCAATGGCGCGCATCGCCTCGGCCGCATGCGTCTGGTCCACCAGATTCATCAGCGCGACGTTGAAAAGCTCCGGCAGGACGATGAAATCCGCCTTGTAGTCGCTGACCGCGTCGACGAAGAACTCGACCTGCCCGAGCAACTCGTCCATCGAGTGCACATTGCGCATCTGCCATTGGACCGAACCGATGCGGACCGTCGTCTTCGCTGCCCCGACCACTGGCGCCGGCCGCGGATCGTAGGCCAGGTTTTCCCATTCGATCAGCGTTGCGTAACCCCTGGATTCGACGTCGCCGTGCAGGTAGTCGCGGATGATCCGGCGCACGTGGAAATCGTTGGCGAGCTGGAACGACAGGATCGGATCGTGCAGCTTCTTGCGCCGGACCTGGTCCACGTACTGGCCCGGCGTTAACTTTTCGGCGTGCTGGTGATAACTCGGAATCCGGCCGCCGGCGATGATGGCGCGCAGATTGAAGTTGCGGCAGATGTCCTTGCGCGCGTCATACAGCCGCCGACCCAGGCGCAGCGCACGGCGGTCGGGATCGACGAACACGTCGGCGCCGTACAGTACGTCGCCGTTCGGATCGTGGGTGGTGAAGTAGGCGTCGCCGGTGATCTGTGCATAGGTGTGGCGGTCGCCATAGCGGTCATAGCTGACGATCAGCGAGAATGCCGCCGCGATCAGCTTGCCGCGGTCTTCGATGCCGATCTGGCCCTCGGGAAAACGGGCCAGCATCGACTCGAACTTCGCCCGCGGCAGCGAGCCGCCGAATTCGCCTTTGATGCCGGTGTAGATCTTTCCCATCATCGCGGCGACCTGCGGGTAATCCTCACGGCGCAGGTTGCGCAGCTTCAGGCGGGGCCGGCTGGTTCTTGCAGGGGCG
>JBFGOX010000524.1:0-2532 GCA_041565015.1 Burkholderiaceae bacterium | reverse complement strand
GGGCGGCGCGCGACGCCACCGTGATCGTTGCCCCGGTGCACGAACTGGACGACTTCGGGCTCGAGGAACTGGCCGGCAAGACGATCATCACGTCGACCGTCAATGAGGAGCGGATCGCCATGTTCCGCGACAAGGGCGTCGACATGATCGTCGACGGCGCGCCGTTCCTGTTCGACCACGTACTGGCGCCGAACCTGCTCGACGCGATGATCATTGCCGCGACCGGCAAGCAGCCTGACGAGATCCTCGAGGACGATTACCTCGAAATCGTCACCGAAGCGCAGATCGAGCCGCGCATCATCTACCCGAACGGCGAAAAGCGCGTCAACCGCTTCGCCTTCGTCATCCACCCGCTGTCGCAGGAGTACTTCAAGAAGATCAAACCGATCGAGATGCTGTCGCGCGTGTCGCCGCCGATTTTCATGGACGCGCTCGAGCGCGTGATGGCCTACGCGCCGCCGTTCGTCTACTCGCGGATCGAAGGCGTCCGGTCGCCCAGCGGCGTCGAAGCCGAGGGCTGGCTGATCTCGGTCGGCGGCACGCCGAAGGAGATCATGAGCCACAGCCCCGAATTCACCTACCGCCGCCTGCTCGACGCGGCGGAGACGGCAAGGAAACTCGGCGCGCAGATCATGGGGCTGGGTGCCTTCACCAAGGTGGTCGGCGACGCCGGCGTCACGGTGGCCAAGCGGGCGCCGCTGCCGATCACCACCGGCAATTCATACAGCGCTTCCGGCGCGCTGTGGGCCGCGCACGAAGCGGTGCTGAAGCTCGGCCTGGTGCCGAAGCCGGACGGCAAGGCGCGGGTGAAGTTCAAGGCAATGGTCGTTGGCGCCACCGGCGCCATCGGCTCGGTGTGCGCACGGCTGCTGGTCAAGGTTGCCGAGGAGGTCTTCCTGGTGTCGCCCGAGACGGCCAAGCTGCTGGCGCTGAAGGAATCGATCCTGAAGGAAACGCCGGACGCAAAGATGTACCTGTCGGCGCGCGCCGACAAGGACATCGCCGACATGGACATGATCGTCACGGCGACTTCCGGCGCCGGCAAGAAGGTGCTCGACATCATGAAGGTAAAGCCCGGCTGCGTGATCACCGACGTCGCCCGCCCGCTCGACCTGCCGGCCGAGGAGGTGGCCAAGCGGCCCGACGTGCTGGTCATCGAATCGGGCGAGATCGAACTGCCCGGCGACGTGCACATGAAGAACATCGGTCTGCCGAAAGGCGTGGCCTACGCGTGCCTGGCCGAGACGATCGTGCTGGCACTGGAAGGCCGCTTCGAGAACTTCACCGTCGGCCGCGCCATCGAGTGGGAAAAGGTGCGTGAGATCTACAAGATGGGGCTGAAGCACGGCATGAAGCTGGCGGCCATCTCCGGCGTCAACGGGCCATTTTCCGATGATGACATCGCGCGCGTGCGCGAACTGGCGCTGGCGGCAAGGCAGAAGCAAGCCGGCGCGAAACCGAAGGCAGCGACACGGCGCAAGGTAGCAACGAAGACCGTTACGGGCAAGAAGGTCACGCCGGAAACCAAGGCCGGTGGCCCGGCGTTGGCCGAGCCGACGGCAAGGCCGGAGAAGAAGCCGGGCGTGCGCGGGCGTCGCGCCCCCGCACGCCGGCAGGCATCGGCGCAGGCTGCGGCGGCAAAGGTCTGACGCTGCGCAGGCAACTGCAGGCGGCGTCGGTCAGCATCGTTCCAGCGCGTTTTCCGGATCGGCGATCGGATCGTCCTCGTATTCGAGGCCGACTGACCGTCGTACCAAAGCGTTCGACACGCCTACCTGCGCGGACAGATTTGGATTCGCGGCCGACCTGGCCGGCCGCCTACATGTTGGCGTAGTTCGGCCCGCCGCCGCCCTCGGGCACGACCCAGACGATGTTCTGTGTCGGGTCCTTGATGTCGCAGGTCTTGCAGTGCACGCAGTTCTGGAAGTTGATCTGCAGGCGGTCGGCGCCGTCGACCTTGACGAATTCGTACACGCCGGCCGGGCAGTAGCGCGCTTCCGGTCCGGCGTACTTGGCGAGATTGGTCGCCACCGGCACCGCGGCGTCTTTCAGCGTCAGGTGCGCCGGCTGGTTTTCCTCGTGGTTGGTGTTCGACAGGAACACCGATGACAGCTTGTCGAAGGTGAGCTTGCCGTCGGGTTTCGCATACTCGATCGGCCGCGACTGCGCGGCGGGCTTCAGTTTCTCGTGGTCGGCCTGCGAGCGGTGCAGCGTCCACGGCGTCTTGCCGCGAAAGATCAGCTGGTCGATGCCCCACAGCACGGCGCCGGTGACGAGCCCCTTGTCCAGATACGGCTTGAAGTTGCGCGCGCGATGCAGTTCGTCGTGCAGCCAGCTCGCTTCGAACGCCGTCGGGTACGTCGCCAGTTCGTCGTGGCTGCGGCCCTCGGCGAGCGCGTCGAAGGCGGCTTCCGCCGCCAGCATGCCGCTCTTGATCGCGGCGTGCGAGCCCTTGATCCGCGGCGCGTTCAGGAAGCCGGCGTCGCAGCCGACCAGCGCGCCGCCGGGGAAGGCGAGCTTGGGCAGGCTCTG
>JBFGOX010000523.1:0-2537 GCA_041565015.1 Burkholderiaceae bacterium | reverse complement strand
GTCGCTGCTGGCCATTGCGATCGCGGTCTGGCGGCCGCGGCTCGGCAAGCGCCCCGCGGCATAGGCCGCCGCGAAGAGAGGCGCTCCTCGATCGTCGGTCGCGCTTGATGACCATCAAGCGCTGCGGCGGCGCACAGCCTAGCGTTGCCCTCGGAGACTGCAGCGATGGCGACACGACGGCGGAAGGCACGACGAACGACCTCCGCCGCTGCGCGAGGGGCTGGGCGCCCGGCTGCGGCAGCGAGGGACGAAAGCGGCGGTCTGCGCACGGCGCTGGTGCTTCAGGGCGGCGCGGCGCTCGGCGCCTACGAAGCGGGCGTATTGCAGGCGCTGCTCGAGCCGCCGGCGCGCCGGCTCGACATCGTCACCGGCTGTTCGATCGGTGCGCTGATGGCGGCCATCGCGGTCGGCAGCCGCAAGCCGGCCGAGGCGATGCGCGACATGTGGCGCCGGTTCACGATGCCCGTGAATCCGTTCGTGCCGAATCTGTTCGCGCGCAGCCTGCCGGTGCCGGGCGGCCGCAACGTGTACCGGCCGAATCCGCTGTATTTCACGATGCCGACGCTGGCCACGCACATGTACGAGTCGGCGCCACTGGAGGCCGCGCTGAAGGAATGGATCGATTTCAGGCGGCTGAACAGTTCGGCCACCGAGGTGATCGTCACCGCGGTCGAGGTCAAGAGCGGCCGGCTGGAAGAGTTCTCGAACCATCGCGACGGCCTGAAGCCCGGCCACCTCGTCGCCAGCGCCTGTCTGCCGCCGGTGTTTCCGGTGACGACGATCGGCCGCGGCGACTACTGGGACGGCGGGCTGATCGCCAGTACGCCGTTGCGGCCGGCGATCAACGCGATCGAGCATCACAACCAGATTGCGCGTGCACCAGTATGGGAACTGATCGTCGTCGATCTGTTCACGCCGAGCACACGGCCGCCGACCGACATGACCGAAGTGCTGCAGCGGGCGTTCGAACTGGTGTTCTTCGGCAAGTTTCAGCACGACCTGAAGCTGTTCGAGTGGATGAACGCACAACTCGACCTGATGATCGCCGTCGACCGTGCGCTGCCGAAGACGAGCGCCGTTCGCCGGCATCCGGCGTACCGCAAGCTGAAGCAGCACCGCCGCGTCGACAAGCTGACGATCCTGCGCGCCTCGGATGCGCAGACGCTCGGCGGGCCGGCCGATTTTTCGCACGAAACGATCGAGCAGCGGCTGAAACTCGGCTACGACGACGCGCTACGCCAGTTGCGGATGTAACCCGGCGATTGCAGTTTCGTAAGCGCCGGGGCGGGCGCATTGCCTTATCGTGGCGGCGTCGAAGTGGCGGAGCAGCCGATGAGTTCACGCGAGGTTCACCGGATCGTGCGCAGCGTCCGCCAGACCGAAGGCGGCGGGTTCACCGTGCGCCGGCCCTTCCCGATTGCCGGGCTCGACCACGTCGATCCGTTCCTGCTGCTCGACGAGATGGGCCCGGTCACCTATGCGCCGGGCGAGGCGGTCGGCGCGCCGGACCATCCGCATCGCGGCTTCGAGACGGTCACCTACATGCTCGACGGCGAATTCGAGCACGAGGACAGCGAAGGCCACCGCGGGCACATCGGCCCCGGCGACGTGCAGTGGATGACCGCCGGCGACGGCGTCATTCACTCCGAGATGCCGGCGCAGCGCATCCGGCAGCACGGCGGCCGCGTGCACGGTTTTCAGATCTGGGTCAACCTGCCGGCGCGCGACAAGCGCATCGCACCGCGCTACCAGGACGTGCGCGCCGGCGAAATGCCGACCTGGACCAGCGACGACGGGCGCGCGCGAGTCAAGGTCGTTGCCGGCCGCACGCTCGGCGTGACGGCGCGCGCGCAGACGCGCACGCCGATGACGTTCGCCGACGTGGCGCTCGACGCCGGGGCCACGGCGACGCTCGACATCGCAGCGGCGCAGAACGCGCTGGTCTATGTTTTCGACGGCGCGCTCGCGATCGGCGACGGGCAGCGCCGCGCCGCCGACGGCGACATGGCGCTGCTCGGTACCGGTGCGTCGCTGACGTTGCGCGCCGGGGCCGGCGGCGCCCGCGCGCTTCTGCTCGCCGGCGAGCCGCTGCGTGAACCGGTGGCGCGCTACGGGCCGTTCGTGATGAACACGGCCGACGAGATCCTGCAGGCGTTCACCGACTTCCAGTCGGGCCGCTTCGGTCAGATCGCGCGCGGTTGAACGCGCCGGTGATCGCTTTGCGTCCGCCTCACAGCGGCGTGGTCACGCGCAGCTGGATGAAGTCCTGGCCGGGATTGGGTTTGCGCAGTCCGCCGTTGGATAAGTGCTGATAGCGCAGGATCCACTCCCAGTTGCCGGCGGTGCGAAAGCCGATGCCCAGGTGTTCGCCGAAGTTGAAAACGGTGCTGAACTCCTTATCGCCGTTGCGGAACGCCGGCGCAATCGCGTTGATGCTGATGGCCCCCTCGACGAACCAGGCGGGCCAGCGAAAGAAGTTGTAGCGCACGGTGGGCGAGAGGCCGATTTGCGTGGAGTTCGTGCGATCCCGCTCGCTG
>JBFGOX010000522.1:0-2538 GCA_041565015.1 Burkholderiaceae bacterium | reverse complement strand
CAGCACGGTGACCAGGTGCAGCGCGGCGCCGTGCGCGGCAGCCAGCCGCGCCGCGCGGCGCAGTGCGCGCGTGCTGCCACGCGAGAAATCGGTTGCAGCAACGATTCGTTCGATCGGCATGGCGGGCTCCATCTTGCTTCAGGCGGTCAATTCGGCGGCCAGCCTTCGCGCCGCATGATCGGCGGCGTCCTGGAAGGGCCGCAGCAGCAGGTCGGGCCGCGTGCGCGACAACCGCCGCGCGTCCTCGCCGGTGCGTGCCGCCAGCGCGATACGGCCTTCGTAGCGGTGCGCGCGCAGCGCGGCGACGAAATCGAGGGCGACGTCGAGTTCGGGCAACGTGACCACGACCCACTGCGCCGCGTCGAGCGGCAACTCGTCGAGCAGGCCCGGATCGGCCGCATCGCCGAAGCGTACCGGCACGATCGCGCGCGCGGCGCTGCGCACCAGCTCGGGGTCGAAATCGACGCCGAGGACCCGACGGCCATCGTGCGCCAGCTGCTCGGCCAGGCGGCGGCCATAGCGGCCCATGCCGATGACCAGCACCTGCGGCGGCAGCGCTTCCTCCTCGTGCGCCGCCAGCGGCCCGCGCACCTCGCGGTACGGCACCCTGCGCTCGAAGACGCCGAGCGCCGGCGCCAGCCATTCGTACAGCTTTTCCGAGTAGAGGATCATGTAGGTGGAGGCGGCGATGGTGACGATGCCCACGGTGGTGGTCACCGCCAGCGCACTGCCGCCGACGTGGCCGAGCGTGGCGCCCATCGCCACGAAGACGATCGAGAACTCGCTGATCTGCGCCACCGTCAGCCCGGCGAGCAGCCCGGTGCGGGCGCGAAAGCCCATCACGCCCATGATCGCCATCACGATCAGCGGATTGCCGATCAGTACGAACACCGACAGGATCGCCGCCGGCCAAAGCTCGCCGCTGATCGCGCCGACCTCGAGCCGCAGGCCGAGCTCGATGAAGAAGAACAGCAGCAGGAAGTCGCGCAGCCCGGCCAGCCGCCGGGCCACCGCGTCGCGAAATGGCGTGGCCGCCAGCGTGAAGCCGGCGAGGAAGGCGCCGACTTCCTTGCTGAAGCCGGCCAGTTCGCCGCCCGCCGCGGCGAGCACGCCCCAGGCGATCGAGGTGAGCAACAGCAGTTCTGCACTGCGCGCCGCGCGCCGCGCCAGTTGTGGCACGACGAAGCGCAGCGCCACCCACACGACGGCGGCCGCGCCGGCAAGCTTGGCCACCGTGGCCAGGGCCACCTGCGCAGCCGTCGCGTCAGGCGATTCGCGCAGGCTGCCGAGGATCATCAGTGCGATTACCACGGCGATGTCCTGCACGATCAGGAAGCCCATGGCGACGCGGCCGTGCAGCGAATCGATCTCGCGCTTGTCGGATAGCAGCTTGACGATGATGATCGTGCTGGAAAAGGTCAGGGCCACGGCGACGTAAAGCGCAGTGACCCAGTCGTAGCCCAGCAGCAGGCAGATCGCATAGCAGATGACGATCGTGAAGCCCAGCTGGCCCAGTCCGGTGGCCAGCGCCACCGGGCCGAGGTGGCGCACCAGCCGCGGGTCGAGCTTCAGGCCGACCGCAAACAGCAGCAGCGTGACGCCGAATTCGGCCAGCAGGCCCAGCGCTTCTTCCGGCGCGGCCCAGCCGATCAGCGCCGGACCGGCGGCCACGCCCATCACGATGTAGGCGAGGATCAGCGGCTGCTTCAGCCAGCCGGCGACGAGCCCGAGCGCGGCGGCGATCAGCAGCAGCAGCGCGAACTGCTGGAAGACGGTCAGCACGGTCAGGCTCAAGCGGCCTCCCGCAGCTTTCGGTCAGCGCCGCATCACAACGAAGCGGCGCGGCGTCACCCGCTCGGATCCGACCGCGAAGAACGCCGTCTGACCGACTGCGGGGATCCGCAATTGGCGCTGCGCGCTGGCCGGATCGAGACGAACGCGCGGCGCCCCCATGGCTCGGCTCTGCCGAAGCTCAGGGATTGCGAATCAGCAGCAGCGGCGTCGTGCAGTGCGCAGCGACGCGGCTGGCCACCGAGCCGAGCACGGCAGCCTTGAACAGCCCCTGGCCGTGCGAGCCGAGCAGCAGCACGTCGAGGTGCTGCCGCGCGTGATCGGCAATCTGCCGGCCCGCGTCGCCGACCAGATCGACGAGCTCGACCGGCACGCCGGCCGCGCGGAAGAACCACTGCGCCGACTTCACCGCGCGGTTGAATGCCTGCTTGCGCAGCGCGCGAACTTTCTCGTGCGTAAAGCTCATGTCGGCGATGTTCGCCAGCAGCGTCTTGGCCTGGATCGGCAGGTCGTGCACGACATGAATCAGCCCGAAGTGCGGCTGCGGACCGAAAAGGTCACGATGCGCCAGTGCGAAGCGCACGGCCGCCTCGCCAAAGGCGCTGCCATCGACGGCGACGCCGACGCGCAGTGATTCGCCGCGCGGGACTGGAGAATCGCGCAGCAGCAGCACCGGCGTGTCGCAGTGGGCGAGCACAGTGCTCGTCACCGAGTCGAGCAGCATGCCGGCGACGGCGCTGCGGCCGT
>JBFGOX010000521.1:0-2541 GCA_041565015.1 Burkholderiaceae bacterium | reverse complement strand
TACTGGGAAGAGGGCATGAAGCTCGGTTACCAGGACGCCGGCTCGTGGACGATGTTCCGTTCGACGCCGGTTGAGCGCCGCAAGGCGGCCTGGCTGTATGCGCAGTTCGTCGTCTCCAAGACAGTCGACGTGAAGAAGAGCCACGTTGGCCTGACCTTCGTCCGCGACAGCACCGTGCGTCATGCGTCGTTTACCGAACGGGCGCCGAAGCTCGGCGGCCTGGTCGAGTTCTACCGCTCGCCGGACCGCGTGCGCTGGACACCGACCGGCATCAACGTGCCTGACTATCCGAAGCTGGCGCAGCTGTGGTGGCAGAACATCGGCGACGTGAACTCCGGTGCGTTTACGCCGCAGCAGGCGATGGACCGCCTGGCCGGCGAGATGGACGAGGTGATGGCGCGGATGCAGGTGGCCGACGAGAAAGCCAAGACCTATGGCGGCTGCGGGCCGCGGCTGAACAAGCCGAAGGACCCGAAGGAATGGCTCGGCAAGCCCGACGGCCCGAAGGCAAAGCTCGCCAACGAGAAGCCGCAGGGCGTGACCGTCGACTACGACGAACTGGTCAAGCGCTGGACAGCGGGCAAGTGAGCTAGGGCGCTCGCGGTCGTCGATGTGCGCGGGGTCTCGTTCAGGGGCCCCGCGCCGTTTCTGTCTGCCGTCGTAATTACCAAGCTGCGGCGGGTCATGTGATTGTGCGACCGACAGGCTCGGTGCGCCGGGGAAGTCTTGCATAAACTGCGAGTTCCGGTTGTACTGCCCGGCGCCGCGACCTTCCCGTTTGCGACGCCTTGACCGCCTCTGACCGCCATGGCACTGGAACTTCGCGGCGTTGAATTGCGTGTGGATGGGCAAACGCACATCCACCGCACCGACGTCGCGCTGGCGTCTGAGGGATTCAACATCCTGCTCGGCCCCACGCTGTCGGGCAAGACCACGCTGATGCGGCTGATGGCCGGGCTGATCAGGCCCACGCGCGGCGAGGTCTGGTTCGCGGGCAAGAACGTCACCGGTGTGTCGGTGCGCAACCGCGGCGTGGCCATGGTGTATCAGCAGTTCATCAACTACGGTCATCTGTCGGTGTTCGACAACATCGCCTCGCCGCTGCGCGTGGCGGGGCTTCCACGTGCGCAGATCAGGGAACGCGTCGGCACCATTGCCGAACTGCTGAAGCTCTCGCCGATGCTCGATCGCCGTCCAAGCGAGTTATCCGGCGGTCAGCAGCAGCGCACCGCACTGGCGCGTGCGCTGGTCAAGGATGCCGGCCTGGTCTTGCTCGACGAGCCGCTGGCCAATCTCGACTACAAGCTGCGCGAGGCGCTGCGCGACGATCTGCCCCGCCTGTTTGCCAACCGTGACTGCACGGTCGTCTACGCCACCACCGAGCCGGCCGAGGCGCTGCTGTTTGCGGGTCGCACGGCGACGATCCACGAAGGGCGCATTACGCAGTTCGGCGAAACCGGCAGCGTCTACCGCCAGCCGGTCGACTTGCTGACGGCACGCGCGTTTTCCGATCCGCCGCTGAACTGCGTGCCGATCATCAAGCGCGGCGCGCGATTCGAGTTGACGAGTGACACATCGTGGCCGGCGCCGTCTGCCCTGGCTGCACTGGCCGATGGTCCCTACACGCTGGGTCTGCGGCCGCACCACGTGCAGCCGGTGACCGTCGGCGCGGCGGCGCAGGCGATCATCGTCGAGGGGCGCGTGTCGATCGCGGAGATCAGCGGCTCGGAAAGCGTCGTGCACTTCGACCTGAAGGGCAGCACCTGGGTATCACAGTCGCACGGCGTGCGCGGATTCAGTGTCGGCGCGACGGCCGCGTTCGGGCTCGACGTGGCGCGCGGGCTTTACTTCACCCCTGATGGCCGCTGCGTCAGCAGCGCCAGCGCCCAAGGATAGTGCGCGATGGCCCGCATCAGCCTGAAGAACCTGCGACACAGCTACCGGGCCGATCCGCAAAGCGAGTCCGACTGGGCCTTGAAGCGGCTCGATCTCGCCTGGGCCGACGGCAGCGCCAATGCGCTGCTCGGCCCGTCGGGTTGCGGCAAGACCACGCTGCTGAACATCATCTCCGGCCTGCTGCGGCCCACGGAAGGTTCGGTGTGGTTCGACGATCGCGACGTGACGCTGCTGCCCGCCGACGCGCGCAACATCGCGCAGGTGTTCCAGTTTCCGGTCGTCTACGACACGATGAGCGTCTATGACAACCTGGCCTTTCCGCTGCGTAATCGCGGCATGGCGGCGGCCGCGGTCGACAGGCGCGTGCGCGAAACGGCGGCGATGCTCGACCTCGAGGCGTCGTTGCAGGACCGCGCCGCCGGGTTGACCGCCGACGGCAAGCAGAAGATCTCGCTCGGCCGCGGCCTGGTGCGGCAGGACGTCAATGCGATCATGTTCGACGAGCCGCTGACCGTCATCGATCCGCACCTGAAGTGGCGGCTGCGCTCGAAGCTCAAGGAGCTGCATCAGCGGCTGGGCACGACGATGAACTTCGTGACCCACGACGAGACCGAGGCGCTGACCTTCGCTGACCAGGTGATGGGC
>JBFGOX010000520.1:0-2544 GCA_041565015.1 Burkholderiaceae bacterium | reverse complement strand
TGCGGCTCGAGCGGTTGCGAGCGGGCGCGCTGCGGCGCGGTGCTGTCATCTCATTGTCCGAAGCTGAGAATGGCCGAATCACCATCGCGCCGGCCCAGAAGCGATACCAGACCGGCCAGTTGTGCCTTGGTCGGGGCGTCGGCGCCCGACGCGGCGCGCGCCCGACCGTGGAACCGCACGCGCCCATCTTGGTCGATTGTGCCATCGCCGGTCATCTCGAGGGGACCCGACAAGGTCAAAAGCTTGAGTCGAGTGTTGGGAAAACCCCCGTCGGCCAGCACCCGGTAATGGCCGAATGGCGCCACTGTAGTCAGCGCACTGGTGGCGAACTGCCACTCGCCGACGATGTCGCCTTGCATGCGGCTGGGCTGAAGTTCGAGTCGTTGCCATTGCAGGCTCAACAGCCCGCCGGGCTTGATCGTGTTGAAGGGTGCTCCGAGCCCGACGAGCAACGCGGCGGGCAGTCGAACGCGGCTTGCGCCGAGCTCCACGCGTCCCGACAGGTCAGCGCGCAATCGTAGCGGCTGCTCGAGTGCGGACGGGTGCGACAACGTCAGTTCGATGACGCCGGTCAACAATCGCCAAGGGGACAGCCGCCATGACAGCGACTCGGGCAGGCTGACGCGTTCGGCGCCGGCATCCTGGCCCGGCGAAAGGACGACGATTGCCTGGCCGCGCCAGACCGACCCCGTGGCGTTGGCGAGCAGGATGCGTTCGCCGGTGGCATTTGCCACCGCCGTGGCGACCCATTGGGCAGGACCGATGATCAGCGCCGTCGCGCCGATGCTGATCAGCGCGACCATTGCGAAAATGAGGCCACGCCGCATTGCGCCTGACGCGGTGCCGCTAGCGACGCACCAGACGCAGCGACATTTCGATGTCGGCGGAACCCGGCGTGCCGGTAGCCCGCGCAGTCACCGTGCCTGCCTTGGCCCCCAGTTCGCGCTCCGCCGTTGCGAGCCAGGTCGACCAGGCCGCATACGGAACGTTCGCAAACGTGATCTGCAGGTCGCCGTCGGCCAGCGGGACGATGCGCTCGGCCTTCAGGCCGGCTGCGGCCAGCGACTTGTCCAGGGCCGCTCGTGCTTCGCCTGGTGACAGCACCGCGACCTGCGGTCGCGCTTTGAGCGCGCCAACCTCGGCCAGCAGTCCGTCGAGTTGCACCGCCTGCGTCCGCGCCACCGGCAGCCCGCGTTCGAGCCGCCTGATCCCCGTGGCCGCCGGCTCGATCAGCACCGCATAGATCAGCGCCAGGCCGACGACTGCAGCCGCGGCAGCGATCATCAGGCGTTCGCGCGGCGCACGCTGTGACCAGAAACTGAGCAAGGCTTCCATCTCAGCGTCCGCCCCGGCGTCTGACCCGCAACGGCGCCGTGTTCGGCGAGCGACTATCGACAAATCGGCAGCGGTCCTTCATCCTAGTTCCCCGAGGTGGCCGTCACGCTTGCCGCGCCATCGGCATCGAAGCGCAGCTGCAGGCCCTGCTGGACCGCCTGCGCGCGCAGCTGATTCTGCAGCTGCGCGTCGGGCGGTGACTTGAACTTGACCTGCAGCGTGGCATCGCGATACTCGACGCCCGCCACGATGCCCACCGGCGCGGCGGCGAGCAGCTGCACGACCTGCGCGTTCAGGGCCGAGAAGTCGCCCGCTGACGACTGGCCGGCGCGCGCCCGCAGCCGGACCAGTTCGCGTTGCGTCTGGATGATCGGGTCAACCATTTCGGCCTCGGCGAACGCGCTGCGGAAGGCGGTGCTCATACGGCCGCGCAGTTCGTCCGCCTCGGCGCGCAGTTTGAGCCAGTAGCCGTTCATGCCGACGATGAACACGGCGGCGGCCACCAGTGCCCAGACCAGCGGCGCTCTGGCGCTGCGAGCGGACAGCCGTGGCAGCGCCCGGTCGCCGAACAGGCTGCCGCGCGCAAAGGGGCCCTGCAGCAGGTTGATGGCGCCAGACGGGGCATCGGTATCGAGCGGGCGGTCGGCGACATCGACCGGCACGCCGAGCCCGTCGGACAGGGAAGCGAGTTGGGCGGCCTGTGCGCCGAAGGCGCGAACGCGCTGCCAGCCGCCCTGGCGAACCGCGAGTTGCAGCGCTGCCGGGACCTGGTCGCCCTCGAAATCGCAAGCCACCCCATCGTGCAGCCCGGTCCGTGCGACCGCGCGGCCACGCGCGACATGGACCGACAGCACCGCGCTGCTCGGCGGCGGAACAACGTAAATCGCGCTGTAGGCGGTGCGGGCTCGTTCGCCCATCGCCGCGAACACGTCGAGCAGCCTCGTCAGCAGTCCGCGGTCGATCACGGCCACCGGCAACTGCGCGGGTCCGCCGGGCACGGTGTCGCCGCTGTGACCGCCCGCCCGGAAGGCGAAATGACAATCCGCAGGCTCGGCGAGCAGGCGGTCCTCGAGCAGATTGGGCAGCGCCAGCCTGAGCTTCGATTCTGCAAGTCTTGGCGCGGCGACCGCAGTCTGGAATACGTCGCCGCCGTCGAAGACGACTTCCAGCCGCTGGCAGCGCGGCAGCAGGGCGATCGGCGTCTCGCCG
>JBFGOX010000519.1:0-2547 GCA_041565015.1 Burkholderiaceae bacterium | reverse complement strand
GGCGGGGGTGGCGACGATCGCCGTCGGTACCTATGTCGCCGGCGCGCAGCAGGCCGCGGCGTCGACCTTCGTCTGGCTGCTCGGCGCCGCGGGCCTGCTGTGGCTGGCTGCGGCCGCGGCGTTCGCGGCGTTGCACGAAACGCCCGGCGCCACCGAGGGCGGCGCCAACGCCGGCGCCGAGGCGCTGCGCAGCCTGCAACTGCTCCGGCACGACGCGGCCTTTCGCCGTTTCGTCCTTACGCGGGCGCTGCTGCTGGCCACCGCGCTGTCGCCACCGTTCTATGTCGCGCTGGCGGCTGAGCGCACGGGCGCCGGCGCCGCCGGCCTGGGCCTGTTGCTGACGGCCAGCGGCGTGGCCGGCGCCATCAGCGCGCCGATCTGGGGGCATCTCGCCGACCGCTCGAGCCGGCAGGTGATGATCGCCGCCGCGCTCGGCACCGGCATTCTCGGCATCGTGGCCTTCGCGCTCGATGCCGCGAGCGCCGCGGCACTGCACAGCCCGTGGACCTTTGCGGCGCTGTTCCTGGCGATCACCGTTGCGCACGCCGGCGCACGCCTCGGTCGCAAGACCTATCTGGTCGATCTCGCAACCGCGCAGACCCGCGCCGCCTACGTCGCGGTGAGCAACTCGCTGATCGGCGTGCTGCTGCTCGCGGCCGGTGCGTTCGGCGCCGTCGCCGAGCGCTTCGGCAGCGCGACGGCGATCCTGGTGCTGGCGCTGCTGGCGCTCGTCGCCGCGGTCAGCGCACTGCGCCTGCCCGAGCTCGAATGAGCATCGCATCCCGCCGAGCCGTTGCGAAGCCGTCGTGAGCCGCCGGCCGTCGTCCGCGCGTGCTGCCGTTGCCCGGATGGCACGCATTCACCCAACGATATAGTGGCGCCATGGGAGAGATCGTGAACGAAGACTGGGGCCGGACGCTCGAGCAGTGGCTGTTCGACCCGCTGACCGGCAAGCTCGTGCTGGTGCTGGTCGGGCTGGTCTTCATCGTGGTGGCGATGAAGCTGCTGCGCCGTGTCGCCGGCCGCTACCTGCGCGACAACACGACGCGCTACCAGGCCCGCAAGGCCGTGACGTTCTTCGGTTACCTCGCCGCGCTGGTCTTCGTGGCGCTGGTGTTCAGCGACAAGCTCGGTGGCTTCACGGTCGCCTTCGGCGTGGCCGGCGCCGGCGTGGCGTTCGCGCTGCAGGAGGTGATCGCCAGCGCCGCCGGCTGGGTGGCAGTGTCGTTCGGCGGCTTCTACCGCGTCGGCGACCGCGTGCAGCTGGGCGGCATCAAGGGCGACGTCATCGACATCGGCATGCTGCGCACGACGATCATGCAGATCGGCGAATGGGTCAACGGCGACCAGTACAACGGCCGCATTGTGCGCGTGTCCAACAGCTTCGTCTTCAAGGAGCCGGTGTTCAATTACTCGGGCGAATTCCCGTTCCTGTGGGATGAACTGATGGTGCCGATCAAGTACGGCAGCGACTATCGGCTGGCGCGCGAGCTGATCGGCCGCGTTGGCGAGGAAATCGTCGGCGACTATGCGCGTGCGGCCGAGCAGGCCTGGGAGCCGATCACCCGCCGCTACCTGATCGAAAAGGCCAGCGTACTGCCGACGGTGACAATGATGGCCAACCAGAACTGGATCGAATTCACGCTGCGCTACGTGGTCGACTACAAGGCCCGCCGCGCGACCAAGGACCGGCTGTTCGTGCGCATTCTCGAGGAAATCGACGGCAGTGAAGAACGCGTCGGCATCGCCGCCTCGACGCTCAACATCGAAAAACTGGCGCCGCTCGAAGTGCACCTGACCGGACAGCGGCCTTCCGTTGCGTAGCCCCAGTGGCCGCTGCCGCAGGGCGCCGGGTATCGGGGCGCGACGACGACGCGCGGGCCGACGCGCGCCGGCACCGTTGCGAGCCGCCAAGCGGACAAGACGATTGACGAGCCGCAATACCGCTCCTCCCGCTTCGCGTGCGCACCCGCTAGGCTTGTGCATGCGCAACACCAGGTTTCGTCGCACAGCCCGCCAGCACGGCGCACCGCGGCGTGCCGCGATGGCGGTTTCGGCTTGGCTGCCGGCCCGCGCGAGCAGAAGATGAATCGTGAGCAACCCGCGTTGCAGTCGAACGACGCAACGGCTGAAAGCAACTGGGAGTTCGTCCGCCTGCACGAGTACCGGGTGCCGAGCGTTCCGGCCCGCAGCGCGGCTGCAAAAGCCTGGGCATCGTTCAAGGGCGTGTTCCGGCATGCGGCAGACGATGCGCAGGCGCCGATCAAGAAGGAGGCTGAGCTGCGGGCGCTGCCCGAGGTTCGTCTGCAACATCTGGTGCCGCCGATCGACTGGACCGCAGCGGCGCAAGCCCTCGATGTCGCGCTTGCCGATTCGCGGTTCAGCTCTGCTGCGACCGCAGCGGTGCCGTTCGTCATCGGGCAGCCGCACTGCGGGCACACCCGGATCGTCGGGCGCTGGGGCGAAGGTCATGACGCGGTGCCAATCGAGGCGCCGACCGTCGAGCAGATCCTGGCCGGCGACCGGCGCTGGTTCGACGCCTGGCCT
>JBFGOX010000518.1:0-2552 GCA_041565015.1 Burkholderiaceae bacterium | reverse complement strand
GCGCTCACGGGCATCGACCCCGACCGGCTGCGCGAGGAGAAGGAGCGCGGGCTCACGATCGACCTTGGCTTCGCCTGGCTCACGCTGCCTTCGGGGCGGGAGGTCAGCATCGTCGACGTCCCCGGTCACGAGCGCTTCATCAAGAACATGCGTGCCGGCGCGCACGGCGAATTCAGCGCGCGGCAGCCAGCCGACGAAGCGGTCGGCGAGCTGCTCGGCGAGCGGGTTCAGCGCGTCGCGCCAGCGCGCTGCCGCAGGCGATTGCGCGGCCAGCGCGTCGAGCTCGGTCCATAGCTGCAGCAGCCAGCCCCAACCGTAGGGTCGCTCGAATGCGCCGCGGCCGGCGGCGGCGAAATAGGCACATTCGCCGGCGATCGCGGCCGGCGTCAGTCGCGAGTCGAAGTGCGCGGCGATTGCAGCGGCGGTCGCGGCGGGCGGATTCAGCCGCAGACAGCGCGCCAGCGACCAGTGCATGTGCACGCTCGAGTGCCAGTCGTAGGCGCCGAAGAATGCCGGATAAAGGCGGCGTGGTTCGCGCACCTCGTCATCGCCGCGCGCCAGATGGGTCAGGTGGTACGGGTATACGGCCGCGACATTGGCCAGCGCAACGCGGGCCAGCGCGTCGAGGCGATCATCGGTCGCTGCGGTGGTCATCGTGCGCTCAGGTTCCGCGATCCAGGCCGACCTGGCTGCCTGCCGGTCCACGCCAGCGTGTCGAGACGTCTTCGACCCACATCGCCAGCGCCGGCGTCAGCAGCATCAGCAGCGCGGTGCCGAGCAGCACGCCGACGCCGATCGACACCGCCAGCGGGATCAGGAACTGCGCCTGGATACTGCGCTCGATGATCAGCGGAAAGATGCCGAGGAAGGTCGTCGTCGCCGTCAGCAGGATCGGGCGGAAGCGGCTCTTGGCGGCGTCGATCATCGCGTCGCGCGCCGACTTGCCGCGGCTGCGCTCCTCGTTGGCGAAATCGATCAGCACCAGCGAACCGTTGACGATGATGCCGGCCAGGCCGACAACACCGAACAGGCTCGTCAGTCCGAAGCTCAGCCCCAACAGCAGGTGGCCGATCGTCGCGCCGACAAGGCCGAACGGGATCGAGGCGATGACGATCGCCGGCTGCACGTACGAATGGAACGCCAGCGCCAGCAGCGCGTACATGCAGAACACGGCCAGCCCGAAGTTGCGCGCCATCGCCGGCAGCGCCTGCTGCTGCTCGCGTTGCTCGCCGCCCATCGTGTACGACAGGCCCGGTATCTCGTTCTGCAGCCGCGGCAGCACTTCGCTGACGATGCGGGCATTGACCTGCGCGCCGGTGACCACGGCCGAATCGACTTCGGCCAGCACCGTCGTGACGCGGCGGCCGTCGATGCGAATCAGCGTCGAGGTGCCGTAGCCGAGCGAGATCTCCGCCAGTTCGTGCAGCGGCACGAAGCCGCCGGCCGGCGTGCGGATCCGATAGCGGTTCAGGTCCGTCAGCGACGAACGCTCGCTCTCCGGCAGGCGCACGTACACGCGCACCTCGTCGCGGCCGCGCTGCACGCGCAGCGCCTCGGCGCCGACGTAGGCGGCGCGGACCTGCTGCGCGAGGTTTTCCAGCGTGACGCCGAGCGTGCGTGCGTAGGGCTTCAGCCGAAACTGCACCTCGCGCTTGCCCGGCTCGCGGTCGTCGCGCACATCGGTCACGCCGTCGATGCGGCGCAGTTCGTCCTGCACTTCGGCGACGGCCTGCGCCAGGCCTTCCGGCGTGCGCGCGGTCAGCTGCACCTGTACCGCTGACCCGAGGTTGATCACGTTCGAGGCGAAAGAGAGCTTCTGCACGCCCGGCAACGGGCCGGGTGCCTCGCGCCAGCGCCGCTCGAATTCGTGCGATGTGACGGTGCGTATCTCCGGGTCGAGCAGTTCGATCACCACCGACGCCTTGTGGCCCTCGAGAATTCCCAGCGCGCCGGCGGCGCCGGGTCCGGTCGCCTCCTGGCGGCCGACGGTGAGGAAGACGGCGTTGATCAGGTCTTCGCCGCTCGGATCGGGCGTGGCCCGGGCGGCTGCACGGCCGGCACGCTCGACTTCCTGTGCCGCCCGCAGCGTGGCCTCGACCGTCGCGCCCTGCGGTAGTTCGAGCGAAGCCGTGACAAAACGGCCCTCGACGATCGGGAAGAACGAGAACTTGACGTAGCCGCCGGAAATCACGCCGAGCGTCAGCAGCAGGATCGAGATGGCTGCGGCGATCACCACGCCGTAGTGCAGCGTCGCGAAGCGCAGCGCGCGGTCGAGCGGACCCTCGACGAAGCGCTTCAGCTGGCGGTCCATCGCATGGCGCAGGTCGGCGACGCGCGCGCCAATGCGCGTTCGCGGCGTATGGCCGACGACCCGCAGCCGCGCCAGATGGTGCGGCAGGATCAGCATGGCCTCGAGCACCGAGATCACCAGCACCAGGATCACCACCGCCGGAATCTGGAACAGGAACTTGCCGATGTTGCCCGGCACGAACAGCAGCGGCACGAACGCGGCGATGGTGGTCGACACCGCGAGCGCCACTGGCAGCGCAACG
>JBFGOX010000517.1:0-2555 GCA_041565015.1 Burkholderiaceae bacterium | reverse complement strand
TCGCGGCGAGTGAGCTTCTTCTCGCCCAGGTATGCCGTCGCCGAGCGCTGGATCATCGGTCGGATGATCTGCTGGTCGGCTTCATACCAATCGGAGGTAAAGCTCCACTTGTTGCCGTCCCAGGTCTGGATGCGCGCGACGTGCGCGCCGCCATGCTCTCGGCAGCTGGTCGAAATCGGCCGCATCACTCCAGCAAAGCCCAGTGCATCGAGCTTCTTCTGGTCGAGCGCGAGGTTCTCCAGCCCCCAGCGGACCTGCTCGCCCGTCAACGGCTTCTTGCCGTAGCGCTCCTGTGCACGGCGAACGCCCTCGACGCCGAGCATGGCGCTGATCATGCCGCGGTTGTACAGCACGCTGCCCACCTCGTCCTGCGGACCCGTGCCCTGGCCCTTGGCATGCAAGTGCTTCAGGATGTCCTCATGCACCTTGGCACGACCGGCGCCGTGCTGCAGCGCCAGTCCCTGGTAGCCCTTGGCATCGGCGCCGACGGGCTGCACATCCGGCTCGGCCGCGGCCCACCAGACACCGTACATCTTGTCGCGCGGGTAACCGGTAGCCACGGCTTCCTTGATCGAGGTCGAGTTCATCACGCCCCAGCCCCACAGGAATACGTAGTCGGGACGCTGCTGGCGAATCTGCAGCCAGGTGGCCTTCTGCTCGACGCCGGGATGGGTCACCGGCAGCAGCAGCAGCTCGTAGCCGTGCATCTTGCTGCGCTCCTGCAGCAACGCGATCGGCTCCTTGCCGTACGGCGAGTCGTGATACACGAGGGCGATCTTCTTGCCCTTGAGCTTGTCGAGCCCGCCGTTCAGTTTGCCGACGTGCTGAACCAGGATGTCGGCGGCGTCCCAATAGGTGCCCATCAGCGGGAAGTTGTACGGGAACGCCTCGCCTTCGACGGAATCAGCGCGACCATAGCCGGCCGTGATCAGTGGAATCTTGTCGGTAGCCGTCTTGTCGGTCAGCGCGAAGGTGATGCCGGTGGACAGCGGCTGGAACAGCGTGGCGCCGGTTGGACCCTTGCCTTTGAGCCGTTCGTAGCACTCGACACCGCGGTCGGTGGCGTAACCGGTCTCGCACTCCTCGTAGGTGATCTTCACACCGTTGATGCCGCCGTCGCGCGCGTTGATCATCTTCAGATAATCACCATAGCCGTTGGCGAATGGCACGCCGTTGGGGGCGTACGCGCCAGTCCGGTAGACCAGCGCCGGAAAGAACTGCTCTTTGGCTTGCGCGAAGGCGGTGCCACTGCTCAGTGCAGCAACGACGCCCATCGCGGCCGCCAGGGTCTTCAATTTCCCGTATCTCATAGTTCCTGTCTCCTTTCGAAGGTCGTTGCCGGGGATTTCGCCCAAGCGCTTGAAAAACCGGTTCAGTGCGGGAACGGCCATAGCCGCAGCTTTTCCTTGCCGATCGCCCACAGTCTGGCAAGTCCGTGCGGTTCGGCAATCAGGAAAACCACGATCAGCGCGCCGAAGATGATGAATTCGAGGTGCGAAACCATCGCGGTGGAAATCGGGATGCCGAGCAGATTCGGCAACTGGTTTAGCACCAGCGGCAGCACGACGATGAAGGCGGCGCCGAAATAGCTGCCAAGGATCGAGCCCATGCCGCCGATGATGATCATGAACAGCAGGTTGAAGCTCAGCGTGATGTTGAAGGCCAGCGGCTCCCACGAACCCAGGTGGACGAAGCCCCATAGCGCGCCGGCCACGCCGGCGAAAAATGAACTGACCGCAAACGCCGACAGCTTGGCGTGCAACGGCCGGATGCCGATCACGCTGGCCGCCACATCCATGTCGCGGATCGCCATCCACGAGCGGCCGATGTGCGAGCGCACCAGGTTCTTGGCCAGCAACGTCATCACCACCAGCACGCCGAGCACGAACCAGTACTTCTCGACCGGCTCGTCGATGACCCAGCCAAACAGGTTCACGTCGGCCGGCGACACCGAGCCGGAAGGCGAGTAGTTGGTGAACCACTTCACGCGCGCGAACATCCAGTCGATGAAGAATTGCGCCGCCAGCGTGGCCACCGCCAGATAAAGGCCCTTGATGCGCAGGCTCGGCACACCGAAGACGATGCCGACCAGCGCCGCCACCAGCCCCGCCAGCACCAGCACGATGAGAAAGTTCAGGACCGGTATATGGATCACGAGGTTGTATGCCGCGTAGGCGCCGACCGCCATGAAGGCGGCGTGTCCAAGCGAGATCTGGCCGCAGTAGCCGAGGAGGATGTTCAGGCCAATCGCCGCAATGGTCAGGATCAGGAACGGCACGATCAGCGCGCGGAACATGTAGTCGCTGGCGAGAAGCGGCACGACCAAAAAGGCAAGCGCAACGACGCCCCAGACGAAGAAGCGGTCCTGCGTGATCGGCAGCAGTTGCTGATCCAGCCTGTAGGTGGTCTTGAACTGGCCGTTTTCTCTGTAGAGCATGAGGGCTAAGCCTGCTGAGGCGACCTGCGGCCGCTGTAACAACACCGGGCACCGATGACCCCGGCCGCGCGGTCTTTGGCCGCGTTGGTTGCGCGAGAACTCAAATGCGGCGCCGACG
>JBFGOX010000516.1:0-2561 GCA_041565015.1 Burkholderiaceae bacterium | reverse complement strand
TGGCCACCGAGCCGAGCACGGCCGCCTTGAACCCGCCGTAGCCGTGCGAGCCGAGCACCAGCACGTCGAGGCTTTTCTTTGCGTAGGCGGCGATCTGCCGCCCCGGCAGGCCCGCAAGCCGCACCTCGTCGGCCTCGTCCTTCGCCTTCTTGATCAGCTGGCGAGCCGGCGCAACAGCGCGCTCGTAGTCGTCGTCCTGCATGCGCCTGATCTCGTCATCGGTGAAGGTCGGCACCGCCACCCCACCGAGGTCCGCGACCACCGGCGTGACGAAGTCCGGCACCACGTGGATCAGCGTCAGTTTCCCCTTTGTGCCGAACAGATCTCGATGCCGGAGTGCGAACTTGACTGCGGCCAGCCCGAACTTGCTGCCGTCGACAGCAATGCCCGCGCGCAGCGCATCGCCGCGCGGCGCGCGCGCCCCCCGCAGCACCAGCGCCGCGCGCTGCGTCCGCGCCAGAACGCCGGTGGTGACCGAGCCGAAGATGAGTCCCCGGAACTCGGAGTAGCCGTGGGCGCCGATGACGATCAGGTCGGCCTTCAGCCGGTCGGCGACCAGCGCGATCCGCTCCGCCGCGTGCCCACGTTCGACGTGCTCCTTGGCCTCGATGCCCGCCTTGGCCAGCACCTTGCGCGCCGGTGCCAGCACCGCTTCGGCTTCCGACTCGTAGATGCGTCTCGTGTAGTCGCGTCCAAGCTTGGTCGCCGCGTGGCGCACCAGCGGCGTCTGCACGTTGAGCAGATGCACATCGGGATCGGCACCGATCAGGCTGCTGCGCGACGCGAGAAAAGCCAGCGCCCATTTGCTGCTGTCGCTGCCGTCGAGCGGTACGAGGATTTTCATGCTCCGTTCTCCTTGTCTTCCTGGGGCGTCCGCCCGGATCACGTTACGCCTGCCGATTCGCGGCGACACGCAGTGTGCGTCGCGCCGCTGATGCAGGTCAATGGCCCCCGCACAGAGCCTTCTAGATTGAAATCAGCACGGTGGCGATCGAGCGGCGGTAGAGCGTATGCAATCGCAGCGTCGGAGCGAACGAGAAGGCGGGCCGATGCGCATCCTCGCACTGGCCGGCGGCGGCTACCTCGGCATCTATACGGCGGCGGTGCTGGCCGAGTTCGAAGCACGCGCGGGTGAGCCTTTGGCGCGGCGCTACGACCTGATCGCCGGCACGTCCGTCGGCGGCATCGCCGCGCTGGCGCTCGCTTTTGAAGTGCCGATGCAGCGCGTCGTCGACTTGTTCCGCAATCACGGCACCGAGGTGTTTTCGCCGCGCGCAAGGGCCCGCGGCACCGTCACGCGGCTGATCGATCTGTCGCGCGCGGTTCTCGGACCCAAGTACAGCGGCGCGGCGCTGCGCGCGCTGCTGCTGAACGAATTCGGCCGCCGCACGCTTGGCCAGGCGCTGCATCGTGTAGTGATCCCGGCCGTCGACATCACGCAAAGCCGGACCAAGGTCTTCAAGACGCCGCACGCTGAAGGTTCGACTGGCGACGAAAGTCTGCCCGCCGTCGATGTGGCGATGGCCACCTGCGCCGCGCCCGCGTACTTCCCCGCCGTGCGCATTGGCGATTCGCTTTTTGCCGACGGCGGGCTGTTCGCCGTCGCACCGGATCAGGTGGCACTGCACGAGGCCGAGCATTTCCTCGGCGTCGAACCGGCACAGGTGCAGATGCTGTCGATCGGCACCGCGACGGCGAACTACCAGCCGGCCGACGCGGTCGAGGAGGAAGCCGGCGCGGTCGGCTGGCTGTCCGACGGCAGGCTGATCCTGACGCTGATCTCGGTGCAGCAGCAGCACGTGCAGGCGATGATGGAAGACCGGCTTGGCGAGCGCTACCTGCATCTGGATGCACCATGGCCGCGCGATGCCGGGCTGGGCATCGATGTCGCCACCAGCGCGGCGGCGGAAACGCTGATCGCGCTCGCCCGCGAAACGGTGGAGCAAACCGATCAGGAAACGCTGGCGCTTTTCCTGTAGGTGCGGCGGCGGTTCAGGTCCAGGCGTGCTGCTCGAACGCCTGCGCGAATTCATCGAGCCTCGATGCCGGCAACGCATCGATCCCCGCTGCGCCCGCGCGGCCATTGCCACCGAACGGCCGGCAGAGCGCGTCCGCGCCTCGCGGCGCGGCAAACGGCGCGCGCACGCTGACCGTAAAGCTGCCGTCGGCGCGCGCCTTCAAAACGGCGAACGCGGCCGTCGACGAGCGCTCGGAAAGCAGGTTGGCAAAGGCGCCGAGCACCCGGCGGCTCCACGGCGCATCTGGCAGCGTGAACACCGCGCCGCTGGCACTTTCACGCCACGGCTTCAGTTGCACGACCGCCGCCAGGTCGCTGCGGCGCTGCGCGGCCAGTTGGGTGACGACCGGATCGTCGCGCGCGAAATCGAGCGGATCGGCGTAGCCCGACAGCCGTGCGTAAAGCGCCGCCGGCGCGATCAGCACGTCGTCGGGCGTTTCGCCGTAGCCGTTGTAGTTCACCGCTTCGCCCAGTTCGCGCAGCTGCGCAATTTCGGCCGTCGACAGCGGGATCGTCCTTGCCAGCGTGTTGGCCGTCTGTGCCA
>JBFGOX010000515.1:0-2564 GCA_041565015.1 Burkholderiaceae bacterium | reverse complement strand
ATGCTGCCGTGGACGATGCCGCGCGCCGGCGAGGCGCCGCTGGCGCCACGCGAGCGGCTGCTGCTGTTCGGCATGTCGTTCCTCGGCAATTTCCTTTTCTCGATCTGCATGCTCGCCGGCGTCAGCCTGTCGACCGCCACTGCCGCCGGCGTGATCATGGCCACGCTGCCGGCGGTGGTCGCCGCCGGATCGCGACTGTTCCTCGGCGAGCACCTGTCGGCTCGCGCGCTGGCGGCGATCGCCGCCGCGGTGATCGGCATCACGCTGCTGCAGTTCGCGCGGCCGGTCGACGAGCGCACGGTCGGCGCCACGCTGCTCGGCAACGCGCTGCTGTTCGGCGCGGTGCTCTGCGAGGCGTCGTACGTGATCATCGGCAAGCGGCTGGCTGGCGTGCGCAGCCCGCTGCGCGTCTCGGCGCTGATCAACCTGTGGGGATTGGTGCTGATGACGCCGTTCGGTTTGTGGCAGCTGGCGCGCTTCGACCTCACGCAACTGGCTCCCGGCCACTGGCTGCTGCTGCTGTTCTATTCGCTCGCCGCCAGTCTGTTCGCCGTGTGGCTGTGGATGACGGGGCTGCGCCAGGTGCCGGCCAATCATGCCGGCGTGTTCACGGTGGCGCTGCCGATCAGCGCGACGCTGATCGGCGTCGGCCTGCTTGGCGAGCCGTTCACGGCGTTGCACGCCACCGCGCTGCTGCTGGCCACGACTGGCGTGCTGCTGATAGCCAGCGGCCGCCCGGCGCCCGCACCGCTGTAGCGCGAGCGATCGCAAGGGCAGTCGGTGTGCGACGGCGCCCCGTGCACGCACGTCGTCGCCACGGCAACCGGGCGACAATCACTGCCGATCAACGCTACAGGAGAAATGGAGATGACCGACGATCTGGGCAAGCTGGTGCTGCGGCTGACGCTGGGCGTGCTGATCCTGCTGCACGGCATCGGCAAGCTGCAAAATGGCATCAGCGGCATCGAGGGCCTGGTGCATTCCGCCGGCCTGCCCCGCTGGCTGGCCTTCGGCGTCTACGTCGGCGAGGTGGTCGCGCCGCTGCTGCTGATCGTCGGCTACTACGCGCGCTTCGGCGCGGCGCTGATCACCGTGACGATGCTCTTTGCCATCGGCCTGGCGCACCGGGCTGACCTGTTCGCGCTGACCCGCACCGGCGGCTGGGCGATCGAACTGCAGGCGATGTTCCTGTTCGCGGCCGTCGCCGTGATGCTGATCGGGCCGGGTCGCTACGGCATCAACCGGCGCTGAACGCCGCTTCGCCGGCGGCGGTCGCCACGTTCGCCCGCACGACCATTTTCAGGAGGCCGCCTGCAGCACCTTGCGCGCCTCGTCGCGCAGCGCGACCGCATCGTTCCAGCCAAAGCCGGGCGCCACAAGCGGCGGCGCGATGCGCAGCGCGACAGCCGCAGGACGCGGCAGCCGCGCGTGCGCCGGCAGCAGCCTGCGGGTTCCGCTCAGCACCGCCGGCACCAGCGGCACATCCGACTGCGCGGCGAGCACGAACGCACCCATGTGCAGCGGCAGCAGCACCGCGCGATCGGCGAAGGTGCCCTCCGGGAACAGCAGCAGCGATTCGCCGGCCGCCAGTCGCGCCGACAGCGCCTGCGTGTCCTCGATGCTGCGCGCCGTATCGACGCGCTCGACGAAATGCGTGCCGAGGCAGGCCAGCGGCGGCCCGGTCAGCCAGTGTTCGCGCAACTCGCGCTTGGCCACGAACGCGTAGCGCGGCGGCAGCAGCGCGGTGAGCGCCACCGCATCCAGATAGCTGGCGTGGTTGCACACCAGAACATGCGCACCCGGTGGCAGGTTCTCGGCGCCCGCCAGCGCCAGCCGCACGCCCGCCAGGCGCAGACCGAAACGCGCCAGCCGCTTCGCCAGTCGTCGTCGCCGCTCGACGCCGCGCACGACGAACGCCGCCGGCCAGCCGATCGCCGCGACGATCAACCCGACCGTCAGAGCCCAGAGCCCGAATGCAGTCCGCGTCACGCGCGACACCGCCGATCGCAGCCGCACTGCCGCGCCGCGCAGCGCCAGCCGCACCATTTGCCACCACACCGCGCGCGTGCCGGCGCCAAGCCGTCCGGCGACGAACGCATCGCGCGTGGCCGCGCGCCGCAGCTTGCCGCTCGAGGTCTTCAGCACCGCGCCGGGCGGCGCGAGCACGACGTCGTCGGCCGGGCCGTCGATGAGCATCGCCGCCAGTTCCTGGATGCGGTTGCGCAGTGCCTTCCGCCGTTCCTCTTCAGTCTCGCGCGTCTCGGCGACGACGACGACGCGTTCGGTCGCATCGCGTCGATCAGGCACGCCGAAGACCGCCACACAGCCCTTGCGGATGCCCGGCACCGCGCCGACGGCAGCCTCCAGTTCGAGCGGATGCAGGTTGTGGCCGGCGCGGATGATCAGGTCCTTGTCGCGGCCGGTGACAAACAGCTCGCCGGCAGCCAGATAGCCGAGGTCGCCGGTGTCGCGCCAGTCGCCGTCGAGCAGTTCCCCCGTGGCCTGCGGGTTGCGGTAGTAGCCGTCGGTCGCCGACGGGCCGCTGAACTGCACGCGGCCTTGCT
>JBFGOX010000514.1:0-2568 GCA_041565015.1 Burkholderiaceae bacterium | reverse complement strand
GATTACCTGACGCCGACCGCCGTGCTGCTCGTGTCGCGCGCCTGGGTGCTGCGCGAAGTCGGCGCCGTTGCAGACCTCGATGACGGGCGCCGCGCGCAACTGGCTGACGAACTGTCGGCCTATGAGCCCGAACGCCGCAACGGCCTGCGCAACAACTTCATCGCCTGGTTGATCATGCTCGGCGGCGCAGGGCTGGCCTCGCTCATCGGGCTGCCGGCCTGGCTCGGCTTTGCCGGCGGTGTGCTGATCGTGCTGGCGATGGCGCGTGCGCTCGCGACCCGCGCGCTGCGCTGGCGGCTGGCGCAGCTGATCGATCCGGATTCACGTTGAGCGTCGCCGGCGACCTGCCGGATGCGCGCACGCGCTCGGCCGTCGGCGCATAATCGCGGCCGCCGCCGGCCCCGCCCCTGATGCACGCCCTCGCCCGCTCGCTGTTTCCGGTGCTGAACGTCCTGGGCGCGGGCATATCCGTGTTCGCCGTGACCATGCTGGCACCGCTGGCCGTTGCGTTCTTCGGCGACGAAGAGGCGCTGGTCGCCTACGACACGGCCTTTCTGGTCAGCTTCGTCAGCGGCGCCGCACTGTGGCTGGCGACCCGGCAGTTCAAGCGCGAACTGCTGCCACGCGACGGTTTCCTGCTGGTGGTGCTGATGTGGACCGTGCTGCCGGCGTTTGCGACGCTGCCGCTGCTGCTGCATCTGCCGGCGCTGTCGTTCACCGATGCCTACTTCGAGGCGGTTTCAGGGATGACGACGACCGGCGCGACGACGATGGCCGGACTCGACGCACTGCCGGCGTCGATCAATTTCTGGCGCTGCCTGCTGCAATGGCTGGGCGGCATGGGCATCCTGGTGCTGATGGTGGCGATCCTGCCGCTGCTCGGCGTCGGCGGCACGCAGCTGTTCCGTGCCGAAACCGCGGGCCCGCTCAAGGAAACCAAGCTGACGCCGCGCATCACCGACACCGCGATCGGTCTGTGGAGCGTCTACGGGACGATCTCGGCGGCCTGTTTCGCTGCGTACTGGGCCGGCGGCATGGGCGCATTGGACGCGGCGATGCACATGTTCACGACGATGAGCCTGGGCGGGATGTCGCCGTACGACGCCAGCTTCGCCCAGTTCAAATCACCGCTGCTCGAATGGATCGCCGTGGTCTTCATGCTGGTGGCGAGCCTGAATTTCGCGCTGTACTTCCTGTGTCTGCGCAGGCGCACGCTCGGCGTGCTGGTCACCGACACGGAGGCGCGCGGCACGCTGGTCGTGATGGTGGGCTCGGTGGCGATCGTGACCGCCTATCTTCTTCTGCACCGCGTCTACGACGATCCTTGGGTCGCGCTTCGCCACGCCGCGTTCAACGTGATCTCGGTCGCCTCGACGACCGGCTACATGACCGTCGACTTCGACAAGTGGCCGACCTTCGCGCCCTGGTTCATGCTGATGCTGTCCGGCGTGGCCACCAGCGCCGGCTCCACCGGCGCCGGCATCAAGATGATCCGCTTCATCGTGCTGGTGAAGCAGGCCCGGCGCGAGATGATGCGCGCGCTGCACCCGCGCGTGATCATGCCGGTGCGCATCCGCGAGTCGGTCGTCGAGAACAACGTCATTTTCGCCGTACTTGCCTTCATGGCAATGTACGGCACGACGGTCATCGTGCTGACCTACCTGATGACGATCGCCGGGCTGGACATCATCACCGCGTTTTCGGCCGTCGTGGCCTGCGTCAACAACATGGGCCCGGGGCTGAACGAGGTCGGGCCGGCGACCAACTATGGCTCGCTCAACGATTTCGAGACCTGGGTGTGCACGGTGGCAATGCTGCTCGGCCGGCTCGAGTTGCTGTCGGTCTTCGTGCTGTTCACGCCCGCGTTCTGGCGCAAGTAGCCGCGCATGCGTCGAGCGAGACCGCGCGCCGGCGCCGGTTCAAATCCCGGCGGCCGGACCGGCCGTTACAGTCACTCGCATGCACAGCGACTCGTCGCCCGGGCCGTCAACATCAAGCGCGGTCGTCCGCAACCTTGGTCCCCGTGCCGGCGCGGCGGTGCGGGCTCAATGCAGCGCGCCGGCCCGTGACTGACCGCGAGCATCGTCCCGCCGGCCCGTGGGTCAGGTTCTACGAAGCGCTGACCGGCGACGAGGACGCGCGTGCCTGCAGGGAGATTCCGGATTCGGCCTGCCGCGAGCAGCCGCGCAGCGCGCTGCTGCACCTCGTGTCTTCGCTCGCCACCAAGACCGGCGACGAACTGGCCAGCGCGCGGCTCGTGCTGGCGTGGCTGCTCGCCGGCCTCGGCGCGCCGGCACTGACCATCGGGCTGCTGGTGCCGCTGCGCGAAGCGGGCGCGCTGCTGCCGCAACTGCTGATCGCCGGCTTCCTGCGTCGCCTGCCGGTGCGCAAGTGGGCCTGGGTCATCGGCAGCGCGGTGCAGGGACTGGCGGTGGCCGGCATGGCGGCGGTGGCCGCGACGACGTCGGGCGCAACCGCCGGCTGGCTGATCGTCGGCCTGCTCGTGGCCTTCAGCCTGGCGCGCGGCCTGTGCTCGGTCGCGCACAAGGACGTGCTGGGCAAGACCGT
>JBFGOX010000513.1:0-2569 GCA_041565015.1 Burkholderiaceae bacterium | reverse complement strand
CTGCTGCTCGCCTTTGCCCGTTTCGCGCACGCGCAGCGTGCCGTAGAAGCTCCGTTGCATGACGATCGTGTCGTCCCTGACGAAATCGACGTAGTGCCAGCCGAAATACGCAGTAGCGGCGCTGGCCACCAGCGCCGGCCCGAGCAGCGTGCGGCTGCCGATGACCAGCCAGCTGGCCAGGGCTGCCAGCGCAAATAGCGCCAGCGGCAGTTCGAAATAGGCGGGGAAAATGCGCGGCGCAACGAGGCCGACCGCCAGCCCGCCGATTGCGCCGCCGGCCGACAGCGTCAGATAGAAGTGCGTCAGGTAGCGCGGCGATGGCTTGGCGTGCGCCAGTTCGCCGTGGCAGAACAGGCAGGCAAAGAAGAGGCCGACGCTGTACAGCGGCACCGCGACGCCGATGTCGAGCACGCCGCGGCTGGCAGAAAGCCCCCAGCTCATCGCGACGACCAGCACCAGCGTCGGAAACAGCCACCACTTGCGCTCGTACCAGCCGCGGCCGCCGCGGCCCTCGAAGGCGAGCACGAAGGTGAGCAGGTAAAGCGTCAGCGGCAGCACCCACAGGAACGGCACCGAGGCGATGTTCTGCGTGATGTGCGAGGTCGTGGCGAGCAGCAGCACCGAGCCAAGCGCGGCCAGCAGCAGCCAGAAACCGTAGTCGGTCGCAGTCGGTGCGGCTTGGGCCTCGGTTTGCACGGCCGGCGGCGCATCCGCCCCGATCGGCTGCGGCTCGCCGGCACGCTGCGCCAGCGCACGCTGCGCCTGCCACGCGGTGGCCGCGCAGGCCAGCGCGAACAAGGCGTAGGCGGCGCTCCAGGCGTAGGCCTGTGCCCGCGACGATGCGAACGGCTCGATGGCGAACGGAAACGACAGCAGGCCGACCAGCGAGCCGAAGTTCGACAGGGCGAACAACCGGTAGACGGTCTTTTCCCGGAACCGGTGCGCGATCCAGCGCTGCAACAACGGCCCGGTCGACGACAGCAGGAAATACGGCAAGCCTATGGTCGCCGCCAGCAGCCACAGGATCGCCAGCGCCGCGTCTTCCTCGCCGCCGGGCTTCAGGACCTCGCGCGCGAGGATCGGCAGGAACAGCAGGCTTGCCGCCAGCAGCGTGATGTGAACCCGCGCCTGGCCGCGCGGGCTCGCGTATCGGGTCAGCGCGTGCGCGTAGGCGTAGCCGCCGAGCAGCACGACCTGAAAGAAGACCATGCAGGTCGTCCACACCGCCGATGTGCCGCCGAACCACGGCAGGATCTGCTTGGCGATGATCGGCTGCACCAGAAACAGCAGGAACGCGGACAGCGCGATCGTGGCGGCGACAAGGGGCATGACGTGAGGGGTCGGGCGATGCCCGCTCGAAAGCCGGCGACAGGCCACGGACTTCGCAGCGCACCTTTCACGACGGCGGCCCTCGCTCGGGCGGGCGATTCTCGCACGTTGCCCTGTGCGCGCCGCTTTTCGGCCAATTGGCCGATGCCTCGGCGGCAGCTCGCCGAAGATCGATCGGGACAGCCGTCCGGCTGCTTAAGTACCAGCGACGCACGCCGAAAGGAGTACTGATGCGGCGCGCTCGACGCGCGTCGCATCAGCAGCTGCCGAAGGTCCCGATGAGTGCTGTCCCTGTCCATCTTGCCCGCCCCGCGCCGAACTGGCTGCACGCGCTCGATCTGAACTGGCGTCTCATCGTCGGTCGTGACCAGCGACCGATCGGCATGCGGCTCGCCGTCGCACCGCACGAGTCGGCCACCGGGGCACCAGCGGCCGAGGTCCTGACCAGCGTATTGGAGGGGTTCGTGGCCGGCGGCGACGCCGCGTTCCCGCACGGACTGGTGCTGCTGGCACCACGCGATCTGCCGCTCGACGCCTCACTGGCGAACTGGAAGCCCGCCCGTAACGTGATGCTCGAAGTGCCGGCATCGACGCTGGCCGACGACGAGCAGTTGCAGGCCGCCAACGAACTGCAGCGCCATGGCGTGCGTCTAGTGCTGAACGCCGAGGCCGCCGCGGTGCCGACGCGGCTGCCGCTGTCGTTCCAGTACGTCATCCGGGCCGCATCGGCGAGCGCGGCGACAGCCGCCGGCAGCGGCGTGCTCATCACCGGCGCGTCGTCGCGAGCCGCCGTGCAGGCCGCATTCGACAGCGGCGCGCACGCGATGGTCGGCTGGCCCGTCGAGGAGCCGATTCCGGAGGCGCCGGGGACGCTGCAACCGGTGCAGAAGGCGGTCCTCGAACTGATCCGGTTGTTGCAGGCGGAGGCCGACACGATTGCGCTCGAGCGCGCGTTTGCCGCCGACCCGGTGCTGACGTACCTGCTGCTGACGCTCGCCAACAGCCCGGCATTCCGACGCGGCCATCCGATCGGCTCGGTGACGCAGGCGATCACGCTGCTCGGCTACAAGCGGCTGCTGAAATGGCTGGTGCTGCTGCTGGTCATCGCATCGAAGGGCAGCCGCGCGCTGCCGCAGATCTATGTTGCCGTCACGCGCGGATTCTTCATGGAAAACGTTGCCGAAACGCAGCGCAATCCGGCCCTGCGCGACGACTGTTTCGTCACCGGCGTGTTTTCTAT
>JBFGOX010000512.1:0-2603 GCA_041565015.1 Burkholderiaceae bacterium | reverse complement strand
GGAACGATCGTCAGCGGGTTCGTGTACAGCGTCGTCAGCAAAGCGACAGGCAGGTTGACGCGGAACAGCACGGCGGCGATGCCGGCACCGAGCATTTGCAGCGGCCCGGGTATCAGGCCGCAGAACAGTCCCACCGCCACGCCGCCGGCGGCCGAACGCCGGTTCAGGTGCCAGAGCGCCGGGTGAAACAACGCATCGCCGAACAGATGCAGGGCGCGGATCTGCCGCACCTTCTCGATGCTGGGCATGTAACGCTTGAAGAACCTGCGCGGCATGCGGCGGATTCTAGGGGCGTCGGCGACGGGCCCTGCGTACACTGACCGTGGAAACGTCCGCAAATGTGGATCGACACCCATTGTCATCTGGATGCCGACGCGTTCGACGCCGACCGCGACGCGGTGCTGGCACGCGCCGTCGCGCAGGGCGTGACGATGATGGTGATCCCGGGGGTCGAGGTTGCCGGTTTTGACCGCGTGGCGAAACTGGCGCATCGGCATGGTTTCGCCTATGCCCTCGGCATTCACCCACTGTATACGCCGCAAGCGGCCGACGAGGATCTCGAGCGGCTGCGCGACGCATTGGCGGCCGCGCGCGACGATCCGCGGCTGGTTGCCGTAGGTGAGATCGGTCTCGACTATTTCGTGCCCGATCTCGATCGCGAGCGGCAGGAATGGTTCTATGCACAGCAGCTGCGCATTGCGCGCGAGAACCAGCTGCCGGTGATCCTGCATGTGCGGCGTTCGGCCGACGGGCTGCTGAAGTACCTGAACCGGCACGGCGTGGTCGGCGGCATCGCGCACGCGTTCAACGGCAGCGAGGAGCAGGCGCGGCGGATGGTGGCGCGCGGCTTCAAGCTCGGCTTCGGCGGCGCAATGACCTACGACGGCTCGCAGCGTATCCGCAGGCTGGCCTCCACGCTGCCCGACGATGCCTGGGTGCTGGAGACCGACGCGCCGGATATTCCGCCGCAGTGGTTGCGCAAGAAGGGCACATCGCTGCGCAACGAGCCGGGCGAACTGCCTGCAATGGCGCAGGTCATGAGCGAGCTGCGCGGGCTGCCGCTGGAAGCCGTCGCCCAGGCCAACCGGCGCAACGCCTGCGCGGCGCTGCCGCGGCTGGTGTCGGTAATCGGATCCAACGCCTGAAATGCTCGCCGGCACGCTGGCCGCGTTCGTCGCCGGCGTGTTCATCCTGCAGCAGCAGGCCGAGTTGCCGGGTCCGGGCCCGAGGCTGGCGATCGCGCTGGCGGCGCTGGCCTTTGGCGCGCTGGCGCTGCGCGCGCGGGTGCGGCGCGACGTCGCCGAACGGACGGTGGCATCCGCGGTCCTGCTCGCCGCGTCAACGGGCCTGGGTTTTGTCTACGCGGCGTGGCTGGCGCAGGGGCGACTCGCGGTCGAACTGGCCAGCGCCGATGAGGGACGCGATGTCGAGATCGTCGGGGTGATTGCCGGGCTGCCGTCGCCGAACGAGCGAGGCGTGCGTTTCGAGTTCGTCGTCGAGCAGGTGGCTACGGCCGGTGTTTCGGTTCCGCCGCGACTGTCGTTGGCGTGGTATTCGCCGACCGCTAGCGTCGTGCCGGGAGAGCGATGGTCCTTTGTGGTGCGGCTGCGCCGCCCGCACGGCGCTCTCAACCCGGGCGGCTTCGATCTCGAAGCCTGGCTGTTCGAGCGCAACCTGCGCGCCGGCGGTTACGTGCGCGAGCGGCCGGCGCCGCAGCGGCTGGCGCCGATGGTCTGGCGGGCGGCGGCCGCGATCGACCGTGCACGGGCCGAATTGCGAGCGGGGCTGCAGTCGCGGCTCGGCGATTACCGCTTCGGTGGCGTGCTGATCGCACTGGTGCTCGGCGATCAGCGCGCGATCGCCGAAGCCGACTGGCAGTTGTTCAATCGCACCGGAATTTCGCACCTGGTCAGCATCTCGGGGCTGCACATCACGATGATCTCCGGCCTGCTGGCGCTGCTGGTCGGCGGCCTGTGGCGCCGCTGGCCGCGCACGCTGGCCATTGCGCCGGTGCAGATCGCGGCCGCAGCCGCCGCCGTGCTCGCGGCTTTCGGCTACTGCCTGCTGGCCGGCTGGGGAGTGCCGGCACAGCGCACGTTCTTCATGCTGGCCACCGTCGCGGCGGCGGTCTGGCTGCGCCTCGGTACGCGGCCGGCGACCACGCTCGCGCTCGCCGCAGCGGCAGTGTGCCTCCTTGATCCCTGGGCCGTACTCGCGCCGGGGTTCTGGCTGTCGTTCGGCGCGGTGGCGGCGATCCTGATGTCGGTGCAGGGTCGCGCCGCCGCGCGCGAACGCGGATGGCGGCCGAAGCTGCGCGAGGCGGGGCGGGTGCAGCTCGCCGTCACGCTCGCCCTGCTGCCGCTGACCGCGGCGTTGTTCCAGCAGATTGCGCTGGTTTCGATCGTCGCCAACGCCGTGGCGATCCCGCTCGTCAGCCTGATGGTGACGCCGCTGGCGCTGCTGGCCGGCCTGTTCGTGCTGCTGCCGGAGCCGCTGCCGGCGTTGGCCATGTCCTGCCTCGCGATCGGGAACGTCATCCTGGTTGGACTGCATTTCTTTCCTGACGACGCTGAGCGCTCCCGCATGGACCAGCCTGACATTGC
>JBFGOX010000511.1:0-2616 GCA_041565015.1 Burkholderiaceae bacterium | reverse complement strand
GGGCGCGCCGGCCAGCAAGACGGCCACGCCCAGCACCCAGAAGACCAGCACCGGTACCAGTGGCAGCCACGATGCGAACGAGGCAGCGAAGCCGGGCCGCGCCAGCCGCGACACGAGCAGCAGCGACGAACCCGCCAGCAGCAGGCCGAAGCCCAGCTTGATCCAGAACATCGGCTCGCCGACAAACGCCGGCAATGCCGGATTCAGTTCGAGCAGCCACCACATCAACACCGCCGCGAGCAGCGTGCCGGCGAGCAACGCCATGCCGCCGGCGCGCAGCGGCGCCCGACGGTCGACCGGATCGATTCCGGTTGCCAGCGCAGTGATCAGATGCTCGGTCTTCATGACGGTTTGCGAATCAGTCTGGCCAGCGCCTTCAGGCCGCGGTGGATGCCGACCTTGACCGCCGACTCGGACAGCCCGGTCAACCGCGCAGCCTGCTGCACCGACATCGCCTCGAGCTTGACGTAGATGATCGGCAACCGCTGCTTGTCGGGCAGTCGGGCCAGCAGAACCTGCAGGTCGCGCCGGGCATCGGATGCAGGCTCGTCGGAGTCCGTCAGCAATTCGTCGACGTCGTCGAGCGAATCGGTCAGCACGTCCATGCGCGCGCGCCGGCGCAGAAGGTCGATCAGCTTGTAGCGCGCAATGGCATGCAGCCACGCCGTCACCGGCCGCGCCGGGTCGTACGTGTGGCGCTGGTTATGCACCGCGAGCAACGTTTCCTGCACCAGATCCTCGACGTCTTCCGGCAGGCGCGACAGGCGCCGCCTCAGGAACGCCCGGAGATAGCAGGACAGCTCGCTCAGGAACCGCTGGTAGGCGTCCGTGTCGCCAGCCAGCGCCCGCACCATCAATGCGTGCAGGTGTCGCTCCCGCTCGTCTTGCGCGTCAGCCAAGCGCTCCTTCCTTGTTGTTCGTCGACGGCCGCGATTCGGTTACAGCGGCGGAGAAAGTTTTCCCGGCATTTTGCCGCAGCCTGTAACCGGCGCGCTCGCAGCGACGAATTGATTTGAGTTCCGGCCGCAACGGAACCCGATTCCCGGAGCAACCATGGACAACCTGCCCGATTTGAATGCCGCCTTCGCCGAGATGCGGCCGGTGCTGCTGAAGCTGGCGATGCTGCAGCTCCGCAACCAGAGCTGGGCCGAAGACGTCGTCTCGGAAACGATGATCGCGGCGATAGAAAGCGCAAAAGGCTTCGAAAAACGGGCGCAGCTGCGCACCTGGGTGGTCGGCATCCTAAAGCACAAGATCGTCGATCACCTTCGACGTCAGGCGCGCGAAGTGTCGATCGAGGCCGGCGGCGATTCCGGCGTGGCCAAGTCGATCGAAGATCTGTACAACGAAAGCGGCAGTCGCGTCGATGCGCCGCTCGACTGGGGCGATCCTGAAGTCGCGCTGTCGCAGCAGCAGTTCATGGAAGTCCTGCAGCTATGCCTGTCGCACCTTCCCGCCGCGCAGGGGCGCGCCTTCCTGATGCGCGAGTGGCTCGAATGCGAGACCGCTGAGATCTGCGGTGCCCTGGGCATTACCGCAAACCACTGCAACGTGATGCTGTTTCGCGCGCGTATGCGGCTGCGCGAGTGCATCGAAAGCAACTGGGTTGGCGGCGCGTCGACCGCCCGGGCTGTCGGCGCGCGACACACGGCCGTTGCGCCCGCAGCCTGACCGCCGGGGCGGGGGCCGCGTGCCGCAATCGCCTTGCGCAGCCGTGGCCCGCTATTGCGGGAGCCGATAGACCTCGGTCTGCGGATTGAACGCCACCCAGGCGAACCAGAACGCCATCACCCCGGGCAGTGGCCGCCGTTCGCTATCGAAGGCCTGCGCGCTGCGGTGCTGGCGATCAAAACGCACGTAGATCGTCCGCCCGCCGACGGTGTCGCGCAGTTCTGCCGTGCCGCCCGCGCGCACCGCGCGTTCGAGCACGCTGAACGGATAGGCCTTGCGAACACCGCCGACGTCGACGCCCAGCACCCACTCCTTCAGCGGGAAGCGATCATCCCGATGCTCAACGTTGAACATCAGCCGCTCGATGCGCTCGTATCCGGCGTAGGGATCACGGCCGTAGTCGCGCCAGTAGCCGGTTTCGGTCGACAGCACTTCGCCGGTCGGGTGACGAGAGCGCCAGTCGGCCCAGGTCGTGTGCTCGAGCGGCAGCGCGGTGAGCTTCGTCCCCTTCAGCGGCCCGCTGACCGCCTGCTGTTTCAGTTGCGACCACAACGAATCGGTGCCACGGTCGTACAGCAGCACGTCGCTGTTGTACAGCAGGCCGGAGACGCCGAAATTCAGGGACTCGGCGCCGCGCCGCGCGTCGAAGGCGATGCCGGTGCCGCACAGCGGGCAGTAGGTGATCGCCACCGGCACTTCGCCGTAGCGGTCGTTGACGACCTCGTGCCAGTTCAGGATGCGCACCGGATAGGCCCGCGCGACACCGTTGTAGGCAAGCCCAAGCACGCGATCGTCGTCGCGCAGGCCCGCTTTCGCAGCGGCGACGAACTTCGGCCGGTCGATCGCCGGAATCCCGTCCTTCGGCGGGCCGCCGCGTTCGATCTTCACCGGATCGATCAGCGCGCCAGTGACGTCGAAGCCGTTGTACATGCTGCGGTCAATCGG
>JBFGOX010000510.1:0-2627 GCA_041565015.1 Burkholderiaceae bacterium | reverse complement strand
TTCATCACCTGTGGGCCGCGGACGCAGATCTCGCCGACCTCGCCGATCGGCATCGTCCTGCCGTCGTCGTCGAGGATCGTCGCCTCGGTCGACGGAATCGGCACACCGATGTTGCCGCTCCACTCCTTGATGTTCAGCGGATTGGCGATCGCGATCGGTGACGTTTCCGTCAGCCCGTAGCCCTCGACGATCGGCACGCCGGTCAGCGCCTTCCACCGTTCGGCCACTGCGCGCTGCACGGCCATGCCGCCGGCGGCGGCCAGCTTCATCTGCCGCACCTTCACCTCGGCAAAGGCCGGCGCGTTCAGCAGCGCGTTGTACAGCGTATTGACACCGATCATCGCCGTGAACGGCGTCTTCTTCAGCGTGGCGATGAAGGTCGGCAGGTCGCGCGGGTTGGTGATCAGGATCGTGTGCGCGCCGATCTTCATGAACACCAGGTTCACCGTCAGCGCGAAGACGTGATAAAGGGGCAGCGGAATCACCGTGACTTCCTTGCCGTCGTCGAGGTCGCGCGCGATCCACGCCGCCACCTGCTGCAGATTGGCGACCAGGTTGCCGTGCGTGAGCATTGCGCCCTTGGCCACGCCGGTGGTGCCGCCCGTGTACTGCAGGAACGCGAGGTCGTCGAGCGCCAGCGGCACGTCGTCGAGTGTTTGCGCTTGCCCGGCCGCGAGCGCGGCCTTGAAGGAAGTCGTGCCGGCAATGTTCCACGGCGGCACCATTTTCTTCACGTGCTTGACGACGAAGTTGGTCAGCCAGGCCTTGACGGGCGGAAAGAGATCGCCGATCTGCGTGGTGATCACCTTCTTGACCGACGTGCGGGCAAGCACCTGCTGCAGCGTGCTGGCGAAGTTCTCCAGCACGACGATCGCGCTGGCGCCGGAGTCCTTCAACTGGTGCTCGAGTTCGCGCGCCGTATACAGCGGGTTGGTATTGACCACCGTCATGCCGGCGCGCAGCGCACCGAACAGCGCGATCGGGTACTGCAGCAGATTGGGCAGCATGATGGCCACCCGGTCGCCGCGCTTCAGTCCCGCCACCTTCTGCAGGTAGGCGCCGAAGGCGCGGCTCGCCTCGTCGAGCTCGCGATAGGTGATCGACACGCCCATGTTGCCGTAGGCCGGCAGGTCGCCGAACCGCGCGCAGGTCTTTTCCAGAATCTCCTTCAGCGACGAATAGGCACGGACGTCGACGTCCGCAGGGACACCTTCGGGATATTGTTTTAACCAGGTCCGTTCCATCGCGCTCTCCGCCGGCATTGTCCTTGCTCGATCCAGCGCAGCAGGCTGCGCTCGCCGTGCACCGGCGGCGCGGTTGCCCCAGCTGACGAGAAAAAGCTTGCGCCGAAACGCCGCGATGACAGTTCATCTTTGTCAAGCGGGCGCGCTTTGGTCCGAGCGCTCCTGCCGGCTGCGAAGCCGATCCGTTCCAGGCGGTCCCGAGCAAGCGACTCGGGCGCGGCGCCGTCATCCGTCCAGAGCGAGAAAGACGTTGTTCAGCCCTTCGGCGAGCGTCGGGTGGGCGAAGATCGCCTCCTTCAGCGCCGTGTACGGCAGCTTGCCCATCATCGCGATCTGCAGCATCGCCATGATTTCGCCGCCTTCGATGCCGAAGACGGTGCAGCCGAGGATCCGATCGCTTCTTTCCTCGACGATCACCTTGATGAAGCCGCGCGACTCGTCCATCTCCAGCGCACGGGCCACGCCGTTCATGCCGATCTTGGCGACGCGAAACGCGAGCCCGCGGTCGCGCGCCGCCGTTTCGTTCAGGCCGACACTGGCCAGTTGTGGATCGGTGAACACGGTGGTCGGCACCAGCCGCTCGCCGAGTCGCGCATCGACATTGGCAAGCCAGCGGTCGCGCAGGATTCGGAAGTCGTCGTAGGAGATGTGTGTGAACGCCGGTCCTCCCTTGACGTCGCCGACGGCGAAGATGCCGGCGCTGCTCGTCTGCAGCGTGTCGTCGACGGTCACGTAACCGCCACGGTCGACGTTCACGCCGGCGGCGGCCAGATTGAGGTCTTCGGTGTTGGGCCGGCGACCGACCGCGACCAGCAGGTGCGAACAGCGCACCGTGTGCTCTTTGCCTTCGCGCCGGTGACATTGGCGTGCATTTCCGGCGCGGCCGTCGACGCGCTCGACCTTGGCGTCGCATTCGATCTGCAGGCCGTCGTCCGTCAGCACCTTGCGCAGCGCCTCACCAACATCCGGGTCGTCGCGCAGCGCCAACCTCGGTGCGCCTTCGAGCACGGTGACCTCGGCGCCGAAGCGACGGAACATCTGCGCGAACTCCAGGCCGATGAAGCCGCCGCCGAGCACCACCAGACGGCGCGGCAGCTGGGTCAGTTCCATGATCGAGGTCGAATCGAGCGCCGGTACCTCCGCCAGCCCCGGAATTGGCGGCTGGCTCGGCCGCGCGCCGGTGTTGATGACGATCTTCGGTGCGGTGAGGCGGCGCCGGCCGCCGTCGCGCAGCTGCACGTCGATCGAGCGCGCGTCGACGAAGCGCGCCACGCCGAAGACGAGTTCGAGGTTGCTGGTGCCCTGCAGCCGTTTGGTGCCGTAGTTTCGGAAGCGCTCGACGATCCCGTGCTTGCGCGCGACGACGCGCTGCAGGTCGACGGT
>JBFGOX010000509.1:0-2640 GCA_041565015.1 Burkholderiaceae bacterium | reverse complement strand
GGCACGTTGATGCCGGTCGGCTTCCAGCGCACGCGGTCCGGCGAGCGATAGAACTCGACCAGCCCGCCGAGCTTCGGCGCCCGTTCGGTAAACGACGCATGACGCACGGTGCTGTCGCGGACGAAGGTCAGGCCAACGTGACTCTTCTTCACGTCGACTGTCTTGGAGACGACGAACTGCGCATACAGCCAGGCCGCCTTGCGCCGATTGACCGGGGTGGACCTGAACAGGGTCCATGAACCGGCGTCCTGGTAGCCGAGCTTCATGCCCTCGATCCAGTACGAGCCCGTCGGCGACGGTGCCATCCGCCACAGCGGCATGCCCTTGTCGTCGACCGTGTTGTTGCCGTCCTTCTTCGGCGCCACCATCGACGCAGTGAACGCCGTGTACCAGAAGATCTGCTGCGCCACGTTGCCCTGGGCGAGCGCCGGCAGCGACTGGTAGAAGTCGTAGTCGGCAGCGCCGGGCGGCGCGTACTTGCGCAGCCACTCGTCCCACTTCGCCACCGCATAAACGGCGGCCGGACCGTTCGCCTCGCCACCGCGCGCTACCGTCGCGCCGGCAGGGTTGCACGAACCCTCCTCCATGCGGATGCCCCATTCGTCGATCGGCCGGCCATTGGGCAGGCCCTTGGAGCTGGCACCGGCCATCGACAACCAGGCGTCCGTCATGCGCCAGCCGAGGTCCGGCGCGCGCTTGCCGTAGTCCATGTGGCCATAGATGCGCTTGCCGTCGATCTCCTTGACGTCGACGCTGAAGAACTGCGCGATGTCCTCGTAAGCCGACCAGTTCACCGGCACGCCGAGTTCGTAGCCGTACTTGTCCTTGAAGCGCTTGCGCAGGTCCGGCCGCTTGAACCAGTCGTAGCGGAACCAGTACAGATTGGCGAATTGCTGGTCGGGCAACTGCCAGATCTTGCCGTCCGGCCCGGTCGTGAACGAGATGCCGATGAAATCCTTGACGTCGAGCGTCGGCAGCGTGACGTCCTTGCCTTCGCCGGCCATCCAGTCGGTCAGGTTGACCGCCGACTGCAGGCGCGAATGGGTGCCGATCAGATCCGAGTCGTTGATGTAGGCGTCATACAGGTTGCGGTTGGTCTGCATCTGCGTCTGCACCGCCTGCACGACCTCGCCTTCGCCGAGCAACTGGTGATTGACCTTGATGCCGGTGATTTCCTCGAACGCCTTGGCGAGCGTCTTGGCTTCGTACTCGTGCGTCGGGATCGTCTCCGACAGCACGTTAATTTCCATGCCCTTGAATGGCTTGGCGGCGTTGATGAACCACTCCATCTCCTTCATCTGCTGATCCTTGCTCAGCGTCGAAGGCTGGAATTCCTTCTCGATCCACCGCTTGGCCGCTTCCGGACTGGCCTGCACGGCTGCGGTGAACGACAACGCGGCAAGCACGGCAACGAGCTTGAAACTCAGAGATCTCTTTCGCATGTTTTCCCCTTGGTTTCTTGTTTCGCGAGACGATGTGCCTGATCCCGCGGGAGACAGCCAAAACATCCTAAGCAAAACGAAACGAGTGTCAATTGCGTGATTGTTGGGGCGCAAAACACACCGATGCACCAGAACAGGTACCGCGCTGGACGTTGTTGCAAGGCGGCGCCTGCTGCGCGCAATGCTATTGGTAACGCCCATTTACGCGTCTCGGCCCGTGCGCGGGCGTAGGTCGGCGATTCGCGCCGACTGCGGATTCGCGATTGTTCCGCTAACCAGCCCTGGCTGCCTTCGGCGCCAGCACTGCGGCGCAATCGGCGCGCTCGGGCGCCTGTGCCGGCAATTGCGCACACACCGCGTTCAGCTGCTCGCGCAGGCGCGCGAACGCGGCGGCGTGTCGACCGTCCCTGTTCCAGTCGTTGAGCTTGCCGGCCAGACGGTCGAGCGAGGCGCGGTTACGCGCATAGAAGGTTTCCGGTTTCGCTTCGAGTCCGCCAATGACGCTGCGCGCCGCCCGCTCGATGCGCTCGGTTTCCGTCGGCGCCAGATCGACCAGCGCCCGCACGTAGCTCGCGCCCCACTGCAAGCGCGTGGCCGGACCTTGCGCGCCGGCGTAAGCCTGCTCGTACCAGCCGAGCGCGGCCGTGGCGTCGCCGCGCTGGCGTGCATTGACCGCCAGACCCAGCATCAGGTAGTACGGCACGGCCGAACGCTTCAACTCGGCGTGCAGCAGCGCATCGGATTCGTCGAGCAAGCCGGCGTCTGCGAGTATCTCCGCGCTGGCGCTGATGACCGCTTCGCGCTCGTAGCGGTCGGTCACTTCTCGCATCGCGCGATGGGTCACCGCGCGCACCTCGGTCAGCAACGGCAGCGGCAGCACGCCTTTGGGCATGTCGACGCGCGCCAACGCCACGCGGGCGGCCGTGGCGGCGAGCCGATCGAGCCTCGACAGCCCGCCATCGGCCGCCAGCCGCAGCAGCGTGCGGTCCCATTCGCGCAGCAGTTGCGCCCGCGCCGGCGTGTCGGGCTCGGTGAGAAACGCCGGCAACCTGCCAGCGGCGTATGTCACTTCGGCGACATTGACCTGCGCCACCATCGGCGAGGCGAGCACCGCGCGCAGGCGCTGCAGCGCCATGGCCTTGTCGAGCACGGTTTCCTTGCCGGCCTTCGCCTCGCCGCTGGCAGCGGTCATCGCCTT
>JBFGOX010000508.1:0-2646 GCA_041565015.1 Burkholderiaceae bacterium | reverse complement strand
GTTGCCCACGTCCAGGCCGAGGCGCGGCGCTCGGCTGCGCCGTCATTCGCCGCCTGAGCAAGCCGGTCCGGCAAATCACGTCAACGGAATCCAGGCATGACCTACAACGACGCGGCGAAGGCCTTTCGCGAATTGCTGAACTCGGGCGAGTTCATCGTCTCGCCTGGCGTCTACGATGGTTACAGCGCCCGGCTGGTGCAGGCCGCTGGTTTCAAGACTGCCGCGACCAGCGGCGCGGCGATCTCCAATGCACTGCTGTCGATCGACGATGTCGGCGTGATGGGACTGGCGGAGAACATCAACCACTGCCGCTATCTGGCGCGCAGCCTCGCCATCCCGCTGACCGCCGACGCTGACACGGGTTATGGAAATCCGATGAACGTCCACCACACGGTGAAGATGTTCGAGGAGGCGGGCGTTGCCGGTGTCAACATCGAAGACCAGGTCAGTCCCAAGCGTTGCGGCCACATGCCGGGCAAGGAAGTGATCGCCGCGCCGGAAATGGTCAAGAAGATCGAAGCGGCCTGTCTGGCGCGGCGAAACGATGCCTTTGCGATCATCGCGCGTACCGACTCCTTGGCCATCGAAGGCGTCGAAGGCGCGGTCCGGCGCGTTCGCGATTACGTAATGGCCGGTGCCGACGTGATCTTCCCCGACGCGGTCAAGAGCGAAGAGCAGATCGCGCGTATCGTCGAGGCCGCCGACGGCATTCCCGTTTCGCTCAACATGGGGTTCGGCATCCGCTCGCGCCCGACGACACCGCTGTTTCCGATCAAGCGGCTCAAGGCGCTTGGGGTGCGTCGCATCAGCCTGCCGCGGATGCTGCCGGCCGCCGCCATCAAGGCCATGCAACAGGCCTTGCAGATCATGCGAAGGGTCGCGGAAAGCGGTGAGCCCGAGGACCACCCAGAACTGCTGGCCGGCATTGAAGACATCATGAAGCTGATGGACTACGAAGAAATGCGCGCCTTGGAGCACAAGCTGCTGCTCAGCGAAACCTTGGATCAGAAATACGGCGCGGGCGCCGGTGCGCTATCGCAGTCCGAACGACCCGCTCGATAGGCCGTCGATGAAAGTGCAAAGATTGGCATGTCAAAGAGGGAGGAGAAGATGACGCAACGAAGGCGACTACTTTCGGCAACGGCGCTGATGCTGTGCGGTGCCGCCGCATTCAGTCCACAGGCGGCGGCGCAAGGCTATCCGTCGCAGCCCATTACGGTCATCGTGCCGTACTCGCCCGGCGCTACAGACCAGGTGGCGCGCGCATTGGCCGAGGAAGCATCGAAGTTGCTCGGCCAACCAATGCAGATCGAAACTCGACCTGGCGCGGCCGGCACGATCGGCGCTGGCGCGGTCGCAAAAGCCAGGGCCGATGGCTACACGGTCCTTTTTGCCTTTAGTTCCGTGCAGACGGTGGCGCCGCACCAGAATCCGCTTCCCTACGGATTCAAGGATCTGCTGCCGGTGGCACGCATCACCGCCGGCCCGAACGTGCTGGCCGCGCGCATCGGCGCACCGTTCAAGAGTCTCGAAGAACTCGTCCGCTATGCCAAAGCAAATCCGGAGAAGGTCAACTTCGGCAGCGCGGGAACCGGCGGTGCGACCCATCTCGCCGGCGAGGCCTTCGCGCGAGCGGCGGGCATCAAGCTGAATCACATCCCGTTCCAGGGTGTGACGCCGGCAGTCGCGGCAACGGTTGGCGGAACGATCGATATCGTGATCGGCCTGCCGCAGGCGATCTGGCCGCAGGTCGAAGGCGGCAAGCTGATCGGCATTGCCACATTGGGTGACAAGCGCGCATCGACGCTGCCCGATCTGATGACGCTAAGGGAGGGCAAGGTCGATCTGGCAATGCCGCCCAATGTCGGCGTTTGGGTTCCTGCCGGGACACCGGCGGATGTGGTGAGAAAGCTGGAAGCGGCGTTCACAGCCGCCGCGGCGTCGGAGTCGTTCAAGACGCTGGCCAAGCGCACCTGGACTGAGATCGATGTCCTTGGCGCGCAGGCCTTTACGGCGGAACTGGAGCGTGAGAATCGCTTCTACGGCGAACTGTTGAAATCGCTCGGCATGACCAGGTAGCACAACAGCCGTCGGGGCCAGGTCGATGCGCGAGATCATCGGCGCAGCGTTGCTCGCGTTGCTGGGGTTGGCTGCGCTGCTCTTCGGCACCGACTTGTCGATGGGCCAGGTGCGCGTGCCGGGATCGGGTGCGCTGCCTCGTTTTTCTGGCGCCATCGTGCTGCTGCTGGCGGTGACGCTTTCGGTGCGCGGCGTGCGCGCACTGAAACGCGGCGCTGCTGCGCGACGGCACGACGGCATCCTCGCATCGATGCCCGACTCGGCCGCCGTGCAGGGCAAGGCCACTGTCGGCGCCGGGATGGCACGAATTGCGGCCGTCGTCCTGCTGATCGCGACCTACGCTTGGGCGCTGCCACGCGCCGGTTATTTGTTGACGACCGCTTGCGTGATGACGGCGCTGTTTGCCTTTGCGCAGCCGCCTCGCCGCTGGGTGACGCCGGTACTCGGCGTGACCGCGACCGTTCTTACCTACTTGCTCTTTCACCTGCTGCTGAACGTTCCGTTGCCGCGCGGCAGCTGGTGGGCTTCCTGATGGAAGGTCTGCTGGGCGGCTTCTACACGGTGCGC
>JBFGOX010000507.1:0-2656 GCA_041565015.1 Burkholderiaceae bacterium | reverse complement strand
GCGCTGCCCGAGCTGGCGGCGCAGTTGCAGGCGCGAGGGCTGCAGCCGGCGGCGCTGACGGTATCGCAAGGCCAGCAGGCAGAGCACCATGCGCGCCCCATTTGACTACGAGTCGCTGCCGCGCGCGGCAGCGCTGTCGTACGACTCGACAGCTGCGGTGGCTGGCGAGGCGCCACGGGTCGTCGCGAAAGGGCAGTGGAGGCTTGCCGAGGAGATCATCCGGCGCGCGCGCGAGGCGGGCGTGCCGGTTCACGAGTCACGCGAACTGGTGGCGCTGCTGATGCAGGTCGACCTGGACCAACAGATACCGCCGGCGCTTTACGTCGCGGTAGCCGAGGTTCTTGCCTGGGTCTACAAGGTCGAGCGGCGCGGTGTCCTGGCAGGGCCCTCGGCGGATTCGTCGGAGCGCAGTACGATTTCGCCATGGGCATGACCTCGCCGTTTCCCGAGCCTGAATCCCCCGAGCTGGAACGCTACAAGGTCTACTCGCGTGCCGAGATCTTCGGCATGCTGCGGAAACTGCGCGATGCTTGCGTCCTGGTCACCGCATACTTCGATGCCGACCCGGGATTCGGCGTGACGACGTTGCTATCGGTCGACCAGTCCGGCGGCACAGTGGTCTTTGACAATCTGTCGGTCGACGCTTCGCAGCGCCGCTTGCTAGCGGCGCCGAGCGTGACCTTCGTCGGCTTCGTCGAGGCCATCAAGGTCCAGTTCGCCGCGAGTGGCGCCAAGCCGATTGTGTTCGAGGGCAAGCCGGCCTTTGCGGTGCGCATCCCCGACGTGGTGCTGCGCCTGCAGCGCCGCGATGCCTTCCGCGTCCGTCCGCCGCTGTCGAAACCGGCGAGCTGCCGCTTGCCGCTTGTCGAGACACCAGGCCAGTTCGAGTCGCTGCGAGTGCTCGACATCAGCATTGGCGGGTTGGCGGTTCTCACCTACCCGCAGCGAATCGACCTGTCCTCAGGCATGGTGATCGAGGGCTGCCAACTCGACCTCCCCGGCGTCGGCGGGACAAGCGTGAATCTGCGCGTGCGGCACGTCGATGCGCTGCCAAACGACGAGAAGGCACGCCGCTGCGGCTGCGAGTTCGTCAACATGGCGCCGGCCACGCAGCTGATGCTCGCGCGCTACGTGAATCAGCTTGACGCGGAGATGCGCAGGCTCGCCGGCGGAGTGCGCTGAGCATTTGCCGCCGGATTTCTTCGCGCTGGCTGCGCTGCTCGCCCCGTCACCGCTTTATGCTTTCGTGGCGCAGCTGCGCCGCGACCTCGTACCTGAGCGCAGCCCACTCGAGGAGGAAAGCCGATGGTCCTACGTCCTGCCGTTGTTGCCGCCGGTTCGGCGGCGTTGTTGATCGCCGCTTTTTCGTCCATGCAACCATCTTTCGGCAGTTCGGGCGCGTCGGCGCGTCTTGCGCCGACGGCCGGCAACACCGTGACCGGCAGCGTGAAATTCCAGCAGGTCGGGGGCAAGGTCGTCGTGACGGCCGAGATCAGCGGGTTGCAGCCGAACGCCGAGCACGGCTTTCACGTCCACGAGAAAGGCGACTGCTCTGCGCCCGATGCGACGAGCGCTGGCGGCCATTTCAATCCGGGCGGCAAGCCGCACGCGCATTACGGCAAGCCCGAGCGTCATGCGGGTGACATGCAGAATCTGAAGGCCGACGCCAGCGGCAATGCGAAGTACCGCTGGGAAAGCGATCTGCTTGCGGTCGGCGACGGCGCAGCGAACGTGGTCGGTCGCAGCGTGGTCATACATCGCGACCCCGATGATTACAGCAGCCAGCCGGCGGGCAATTCGGGCCCACGGCTGGCTTGCGGCGTCATTGCCGCAAACTAGCGGCAGCACCTGGCGGCGCTGCCGGTCACCGAGGCAGGATCGGCGCCGGCTGTTTAGGAGAACTCGACAGCGTGACCCGAGGCCTCAGGCCGGCGGGCTGGCGCGTCGAGACTCGGGGCTGCCGTTCTTGCGCGGATACATCTGCACCCAGGCGCGACGATACTGTTCGCCGGTGCCGACCCAGGCGATGGTGCCCAGCGCAAGCGCGGTGGTGTAAATCGTCGCTACGCATTCGGACAGTCGCTCGTCGCAGCGGATGCGCACGGCGGCAAGCAGGTGCACGCGACCGTCGACGTAACGGCGGTCAAGCACGCGAATGCCTTTGCCATACGGCAATAGACATTCGGGAAAGCCGGCGGCGCCGCGCCATTCGTTGACGCGCCGCTGACGGTTGTCCTCGAACCAAACGAACAGTTCCGCGCGCGACGGTGACACAGCGTCGAGTGCGTCGGCGCCCTCGCTCTCGGGCGAGGGTCCAAAGAGGGGCTGGCCGTCGTCTGCTGCCGAATCGGTCAACAGGCTGCGCAAATAACGGGTTTTTGCCATTTGGATCGACCAGCGATGGAAAAGCGGCAGTTGCACCGCGGATAGCTGGGAGATCGGATCCGAGCGCGCGGTCTTGAGGGGGAAAGCGGAATTGGCCCTTTTTGACCCGGCAATTCACCGTTTCGACTGTCGTTCGCCATATGCCGGTCGGCCTAAAGTGGCCTAGCGTTGCGCCGATATTCATCGGTTCAGTCGTCGTGCGGCTGCGGACAATGGCGTCGAACGAGTGGATGAGTTCGCCTCCCTTAGCCGCCGGGGCTTCGGGCGAATG
>JBFGOX010000506.1:0-2664 GCA_041565015.1 Burkholderiaceae bacterium | reverse complement strand
GTGGGCGCGCAACAGGGTTCGCCGCGTGTCGATGACATGGAACTGCGGCAATTGCGCCGGCAGCGCCAGCAGCGCCTCGGCCACCTGGTCGAGCAGGTAATCGGTCAGCGGCTGCCAGACCTCGGTCGGCAGCCTGCCGTTCAGGTGCGGGAACAACCACGGGCCACCGAGGCGGATGCCCAGCGGCGCCAGCGCCGGCGTATCGGTCGGCGTTGGATAGTCGTAGGTGTGCGCGAACATCGGCACGTCGGCATTGGGGCTGTCCGGCCGGTCGCGAACGTTGACGAAGCCCGTGTAACTCTCGGTCAGATAGCGGCGCAGCTTGGCGAGCGCCTGCGGATCGACGAGCCGCTCCGGGTGCGCGGGATCGATATCTGAAGGCTTGACCGATCGCTTCAGCAGGTGCGGGAAGGCGGCAATCAGGTCGTTGCCGCCACCGGAAACGACGATCGCGTCCCAGCGATAGGTGCTGCGCATCGTCATCCAGCCGGCGAACTCGTCACCGTAGTCGCACAGGCGGCGAAACATGTTGTGCACTTCGTCGCCGGGATAGGCGAGGTTCAGGATCACCGCGCTCTCGGAGAACTGCATCTCGAATGCGAGGTTCTTCGGCGGGATCGAGCCGAGCGAAAACCACGAATCGCCCTCGGCAAGCAGCCGATACGCATAGGCGTTCAGATCGACGCCCATCGCTTCGCCTTCGAGTTCATGGGCGCGGATCACGTTTGCACGTTGCATCGTTTCGCTTCCTCCTGCAGGCGGTCAGCATTGCCCAAGGCTAGCGAGGCAGGCGGGCGCCGCAAACCGCGTTGTTACGGATCGTTCCGGCTCCCGTTCGCTACGGCGGCGAGCGGCGCACTTCAGTCCGGCGGGCTGTCTGCGCGCGTATCGATGTCGAGCAGGCAGCCGGCATCGTCGACATCGATCAGCAACGGCGGGTGGTTGGCGAGCACGCTGCGGGCGCCGGCATCGCCGGCACGCGTCAGCAGTTCTGCACGGCAGGATCGGCCGAAACCGACCGGGTGGCCGCGCTCGCCGCGGTGACGCGGCGCGGCGGCCTCGTGCCCGCGCAGCAGCGCATCGCGGATCCCGGCGATCGTCGACGGCAGGACCGCCGGCATGTCGGCCAATGCGATCAGCCAGCCTGCGGCATCCGGCCTCGCGCGCACGCCGCATGACAGCGAGGCGCCCATGCCTGCATCAGCCGCTTCGCAGACCACGAGCGGTGCGCGTTCGCGGGCGAGCAGTGCGTGCAGTTCGCGTTGCCGCCCGTCATTGGCCGGACGCAGGACGACGATCACATCGGCAATCGCGGCGCGCAGGTTGCGCAGCGCCGCGACCGCCAGCGGCTGTCCGGCCCACGGGCCGGCGGGCGACGGCGCGAGGAGCTTCAGCCGACGGCCGGCCGGGTCATAGCGCTGGCCGATGCCGGCCGCGAGCAGCACGCCGACGATGGTCCGTTCACTGGCCATCTTCGGTCGTCGGCTGGCCGAGCCACCACCGGCGTACGCGCTCGACGAGGTCCGGCAGCGGCGCGCGGGCGTCGAGCGCGAGGGTGTGCGGCTCGCCACTAGGAGGCTCGAGATCGGCGAACTGGCTTGCCACCAGGCTTGCCGGCATGTAGTGACCGGCGCGTGCGCCGACACGCTCGGTTGCGACCTGCTGCGGCACGTCGAGAAAGGCGACGCGCAGCGCCGGCACCGCCGCACGCAGCCGCTCGCGATAGCGTGCCTTCAGTGCCGAGCAGGCGACGATGCACGGCACGCTGCGCCGCGCATGGTCAGCCAGCGCTTGCGCGATGTTGTCGAGCCAGCCGGCGCGATCGGCATCGGTCAGCGGCTGTCCGGCCAGCATGCGCCGGACATACTCGGGCGGATGAAAATCGTCCCCATCGAGAAAACGAATGCCGCTGGCCCGCGCGAGCCGTTCGCCAACCGCGCTCTTGCCGCTGCCGGCCACGCCCATCAGCAGCAGCGGCGCAGCGCCAGCGCTCATCCCTTGCGACCGAACAGGCGAGCAATCAGCCAGGCCCCGAAGCCAGCGGCCATCAGGTACGCGCCCCAGTGCAGCGCGTTCTTCGATTGCGCGTAGGTCAGGCTCGAGTACAGCAGGTAAGCGCAGGTGACGATGAACACCAGCGGGACGATCGGGTAGCCGGGAACGCGGAACGGGCGCGGCGCGTGCGGCTCGCGAAAGCGCAGCACGAACAGCGCGATGCCCGTGAGCAGGAAGAAGAACCAGAATACCGGCGCGGTGAACTCGACCATCGTCTGCACGCCGGCCTTCTCCCAGGTGCCGAGCGCGATCAGCGCCAGCGCGATGACGCCTTGCACGAGGAAGGCGCGCACGGGCGCATCGCGACGGCCGTCCCAGTGGCTCATGAACGCCACGATCGGCCAATCGCGGCCGAGCGAATAGTTGGTGCGCGCGCCGACCAGCATCGTCGCGTTGATCGACGTGAGCGTGGTCAGCGCGACGATCAGGCCGATCAGCACCGCGCCCGAGGGGCCGAAGCCTGCCGCCATCACGTCGGCGCCCACGGCCTTGCTTTTCGACAGCCCGTCGAAGCCGAGGCCGTAGAGCATGGCCAGCACCACGCCGAGATAGATCGCGGTGATCAGCAGCAGTGCCGCCATCAGCGCTTTCATGATCGCCCGGTTGCCG
>JBFGOX010000505.1:0-2674 GCA_041565015.1 Burkholderiaceae bacterium | reverse complement strand
TCGGCGACCTGGCGCGCGGGGCGATAGGTGGCGAACTGCTCCATGTGGTGTCCCCCGTTCGGACCGTCGAGCGTCACGATGAAGCGCGAGCGGCGGCGACTGTCGCCGCGGCATCGGCCTCGGACGCGACGTCGCACTTGATGTAGCGGACGCCGGCGCCGAGTTCGCGCGCCAGCGCCTCGCCTTTGTCGGCTTGCACGTCGGCAATGACGACCTTGCCGCCGGCCTGGGCCAGCAGGCGCGAGGTTGCGCCACCCAGCCCAGAGGCGCCGCCAGTGACGACAAACACATTGTTCTTGATTTCCATGGCGCACCTCGTGTGTAGTTAACCTGTGGCAGATTCTAGAAGAGGCGGCTGGCGCGGAAGGCGGCTGCCCCAGAAGGAGACGACATGAGCACACATGGGCGCGAACTGCTGGCCGCGCTGCGCAGTTTCGAGAAGGGCAAGGTCGTGAGCAGCCGCGAGGCGGTGCAACTGATCCAGGACGGTGACACGCTGGCCACCGGCGGCTTCGTCGGCATCGGCTTCCCGGAGAACATCGCAGTGGCGCTCGAGCAGAGGTTCGTCGAGGCCAGCACTGCCGAAACGGGCGGCGTCGGACGCCCCGCGGGGCTGACGCTGATCTACGCCGCCGGTCAGGGCGACGGCAAGGAGCGCGGGCTCAATCATTTCGGCCACGACGGGCTGATCAAACGCGTGATCGGCGGCCATTGGGGACTGGTGCCGCGCGTGCAGCAGCTGGCGGTGGCCAATCGCATCGAGGCGTACAACCTGCCGCAGGGCGTGATCACGCACCTGTTTCGCGACACTGCGGCCGGCAAGCCGGGGCACCTGACCAAGATCGGCCTGGGCACCTTCGTCGATCCGCGGCTCGGCGGCGGCAAGCTCAACGCGCGCACGACCGAGGATCTAGTGCGGCTGATGGAGATCGACGGCGAGGAGTACCTCTTCTACAAGTCGTTTCACATCGACGTGGGCATCGTGCGCGGCACCACGGCGGATGTCGACGGCAACATCACGATGGAAAAGGAGGCGCTGACCCTTGAGGCGCTCGCCATCGCGATGGCAGCGCGCAACAGCGGTGGCATCGTCATCGTGCAGGTCGAGCGGATCGCCGAGCGCGGTTCGCTCAATCCGCGGCAGGTCAAGATCCCGGGTGTGCTGGTCGACTGCGTCGTCGTCGCCGAGAAGCCCGAGTATCACCACCAGACCTTCGCCGAGCCGTACAGCCCGGCGTTCTCGGGCGAGATCCGGGTGCCGGCCAGCCACGTCGCGCCGATGCCGATGAGCGAGCGCAAGATCATCGCCCGCCGCGCCGCGCTCGAACTGCGCGCCAATTCCGTCGTCAATCTCGGCATCGGCATGCCCGAGGGCGTCTCGTCGGTCGCCGCAGAGGAAAAGGTCATCGATCTGATGACGCTGACCGCCGAGCCGGGTGTCGTCGGCGGCATTCCGGCCTCGGGCCTGAACTTCGGCGCCGCGGTCAATACGCAAGCGATCATCGACCAGCCGTACCAGTTCGATTTCTACGACGGCGGCGGGCTCGACCTCGCGTTCCTCGGACTGGCGCAGGCCGACCGCGAGGGCAATCTCAACGTCAGCAAGTTCGGCCCGAGGCTGGCCGGCGCCGGCGGTTTCATCAACATCTCGCAGTCCGCCAAGCGCGTCGTCTTCGTCGGCACCTTCACCGCCGGCGACCTGCGCGTGGCCGTGGACGACGGCAGACTGGTTCTGCACAACGACAATGGCCCGCGCAAGTTCGTGCGCGAAGTCGAACACCGGACGTTTTCCGGTTCGTATGCGATCGCGCGCGGCCAGGACGTGCTGTACGTCACCGAGCGCTGCGTGTTCAAGCTCGCGCCCGACGGGATCGAGCTGATCGAGGTGGCGCCTGGCATCGACCTGGAGCGCGACATCCTGTCGAAGATGGAATTCGCCCCGGTGATCCGCGGCACGCCGCGGACCATGGATGCGGCGATCTTCGACGAGACGCCAATGGGGCTACGCGAGCGGATGCTGGAAGTTCCGCTTGCGTCGCGCTTCGCTTACGATGACCAGCAGAACATCCTGTTCATCAATTTCGAGCGGCTGAAGGTGCGAACGCAGGCCGACGTCGACGCAATCGAGCGTGAGGTCGATTCGCTGATGACGCCGATCGGCCACCGCGTGTACGCGATCGTCAACTACGATCATTTCGAACTCTCGGCTGACGTCGAAGACGCCTATGCCGCGATGGTCAAGGGACTGGTCGACCGCTACTACGACGGTGTCTCGCGCTACACGACCTCGGGCTTCCTTCGTGCCAAGCTCGGCGGCGCGCTGAAGCGCCGCGGCGTGGCCCCGCACGTTTACGAGTCGCCACAGGCCGCGCTGGCGCACGTGCGCGACGCCTGAGGCGCCGCGCGCGGCTACTCGACGCTGCAGCGCAGGTAGACCCAGAGCGTTCCGGACAGATCGAAGCCGCTCGACACCTTGGTGTGCATGCGCACGACCGGGGCCAGGCAGTGACGTGCTTCGATACCAAAATCGTTCAGCGCCGCCTCGAGCCGGTGCGAGCGCACGCCGATGCCGTGCTGCGGACGTGAATACTGACCGGGCAAGGCATGAGTGCGGAACTCGACCAGCGTTGCGCCAAGCGCCGGCGTGCGGCCGAACTTCAGCCGGCGCAGCGGC
>JBFGOX010000504.1:0-2679 GCA_041565015.1 Burkholderiaceae bacterium | reverse complement strand
TCGCGTTGACACGGATGTCGTAACGGCCCCACTCGGAAGCCAGCGCGCGGGTGAAGTTGATCAGCGCCGCCTTCGACGTGTTGTAGGCGATCGTGTGAACGCCCGGCGCCGTGCCCCTGAGTCCGGCGACCGAGGCGATGTTGATGATGCTGCCGCGGCGGCGCGGGATCATCGCGCGGCGGCCGACTTCGCGGGCGAGAAAGAACGGCGCGCTCACGTTCAGGTTCATCACCTTGTGCCAGGCCGCGTCCGGATAGTCCTCGGCCGGCGCACCCCAAGTGGCGCCGGCGTTGTTCACGAGGATGTCGATGGTGCCGAAGCGTGCCAGCACCTGCTCGACCAGCGCCGGGATGCGGTCGAACTGCTGCAGGTCGCAGGCCACCGTCAGCACCTCGCAGCCGAGCGCTTCGAGATGCGCCTGCGCGGCGGCCAGTTCGTCGGCCTTGCGCGCGCTGATCGCCAGTTTGCAGCCCATTTCGCCAAGCGCCTCGGCCATCTGCAAGCCGAGGCCGCGCGAGCCGCCGGTGATCAACGCCACTCGGCCATCGAGTTGGAACAGTGCCTTGACGCCCATGGCTCGCCTTGTCACACGGTTTCGAACCGGCAGCCGGCATTGTGCTGACGCCGGCGCGCCGTGTGTCGACGATATAACCGAGGCCGGCACGTTCGGGAAGGCGTCGCGCGGCCACCAGCTCACCGGTGAGCAGTTCGGCGGATGCGCAGGCGATCGTGACATCGGTTGACGGCCTGATGTCGCTGAAGGCCGCAAGCATCGCGGCGTTCGCGGCCAGCCACCGGGTGCCGGCGATTTCCGGCTGGGGCGAGTTCGCCGCCGCCGGTTTCCTGATGACCTACGGCCCCAGCATTCGCGGCACGTTCCGCTATCTGGCGACCTATGTCGACAAGATCCTGCGCGGTGCGAAGGCGGCCGACCTGCCGGTGGAATTCCCGCCGAAGGTCGAACTGGTGATCAACCTGCGCACGGCGAAGGCCCTCGGCATCAACCTGCCGGCGACGTTGCGGGCGCGCGCCGATGAACTGATCGAATAGCGCGAAGCTCAGTCGATCACGCGATCGGCGCGGGCCAGCATCGCGCGCGGAAAGCTGATGCCGAGCGCGCGCGCCACTTTCATGTTCAGCACGAGTTCGTAATGCGTCGACTGCTCGACCGGCAGCGTGGCCGGGTTGGCGCCGCGCAGGATGCGGTCGACGTAGGAGGCCGCGCGTTCGTAGGCATCGACCAGGCTCGGGCCGTAGCTGAACAGCGAATGCTCGTCGGCGCCCTCGGCGCCCTGCTGCACCAGTGGCACGCCGTGGTTCGCCGCCAGCGCGCCGATGCGCGGCGCATCGCCGAGGAACAGCAGGTTGGTCGGCGCGATGACCGCCTGCGCGCGTCCCTGCGCAAGCGAGGCAAAGGCCCGTCCATAGTCGTGCGAGGCATCGATCTCGATCTTCTGCATTGCAATGCCCAGCGTCTTCGCCGAATCCGCCAGCCGCTCCCAACTCACCTGGCATGACGGGTCTTCGGCTTCGAACAGCATCGCCGCCCGCTTCAGCTGCGGCAGCGCTTCTTTCAGCAGCTCCAGCCGCTTCGGCACGATGACGAAGCTGTTGACCGCGATGCCGGTCAGATTGGCGCCGGGTCGCGACAGCGAGGCGATCAGCCCTTCGTCGACCGGGTCCTGCACGGTGGCGAAGACAACCGGTACTTTCGCGGTCGCGTCCCTGGCCGCGAACGCAGCACGCGTGCTGGCCGCAACGATCAGGTCGACCTTCCTGGCGAGAAGTTCCGCGGCCAGCGCCGGTAGACGGCCGTAATCGCCATGGGCGAAGACGGCGACCAGCGCGAGATTGCGGCCCTCTTCCCAGCCGCGGCGCCGCAGGCCGGTGCGCAGCGCTTCGATGTAGGCGCGCTCCGCGTCGGGCCGGCCCGTCGACAGCAGCCCGACGCGCGCCACGCGTGATTGTGCCGGCGCCGGTCGCATCAGCAGCAGCGCCGCCGCCGGCAGGGCCCGCAGCAGCAGGCGGCGCCGCGCGAAGCTGCCGCACATGCGCGTCATTGCATCTCTCGATAGCCCAGGCTGAGCAGCCGCTCGACTTCGCCGGCGCCGGCGGGGACCATCCGGCCAGTTGCCACCTGAGCCGGTTCGAGCCGCTGGGTGTCGAGTGAAATGTGGCAGACGATGACGTCGACGCCGCGCGCCATCAGGCGGCGCAGCGCCGGTTCGTACGGTTCGCCCTTGGCGTCGACGGCGCCGGCGACCATCGCACGCACGCCGCCGCCGCGCGCCACCAGCGCAATTCGGCGCTGGCCGGGTTCATTCATGTGCGACTCGACCGCGTCGAGCACGACCCGTACGTTGGCCTGCCGAGTCAGCTGATAAAGCAGCCGCTCCTCCTGGGCCGCGGCATGTTGCGCCGAGAACGGGGCGGCCATCAGCGCCACTAGCGCAAACACGAATGCAACTGTTCGCGACATCGGGCGCCCCTTTCGATTCCCTTATCGATCCGATCATTGTGCGCCGAATTCGCGAGCAACGAGCGGCGGCGCGGTCGCGAATGCGTGTCACGGCCGTACGTAGGCATAGCCGCGCTGCTGCAGCCGCGCGGCCTCGTGCGTACCGGACGGCACGATGCTCGCCTGCGGCAACAGGTCGAGGCGATCCGGGTTATTCGCGC
>JBFGOX010000503.1:0-2691 GCA_041565015.1 Burkholderiaceae bacterium | reverse complement strand
TGGCCAGCGCCTCGTTCGGCCGCACGCCGCTGCGGTCAAACCCGAAGAAAAGCCGCGAAGGCGTGCTGATCGGCGGCGTAGCCGCGCTCGTTCTGGGGACGCTGCTGTCGTGGATGACGCCTTTCACATGGTGGCAAGCGGCCCTGATGTCAGCCGCGACAGTTGTGGCCGGATTCATGGGCGGGCTGGTACTGGCCTCGGTCAAGCGCAGCCTCGGCGAACGTCGGTGGGACCAGGGGGTGGCGCTGTCGCGTGGCGCTCTCGAACGATTGGAAGCGATCACTTTTGCCGCACCCGTCTTCTTCCATGCGACCGTCTACTTCTTCGTGCCCTGATTGCACGCCTGCGCGTCCGATCCGCCACACATCGCCCGTTCATCCATCCGCAGCCTTGGCAAACGCGCGCCGTCGGCGTCCAATACAGGTGCGTCTGCGAATCAGGGGTCGGAAGGAGTCGAACATGCGCGCCCCATCAAGCGATCGAATGAGGAGCCTCGCTGCGCTGCTGCTGACAGCCGCGAGCGGCGTGGTTTTTGCGGCCGATAACGGCAGCCCTGCCGGCACGCCGTTGATGTATGGCCTGGTCGGCGATCCCTTGGCCGAGCAGTCCCTGCTGGCCACGCGTTGGTCCACGCCGACACTTTCGTTGCGGCTCGATGCAGCGGCTGGGCTGGGGGCGCACGAACTGCGGATCCTCAGCGAAGGTTCCCCGGCGCGGCTGACGCCGCCGCAGCGATTGGCAGTCGGCGGCGAGAATTTCAGTGCGCGATGGAACGTCGAACCGATTCGCGCAACCTATCGCTACACGCTGCTGGCCGAACCTCACTGGGAAATGAAGTTCGGTCTGTCGGCCAACCTGGGCAGCCGCATTGATTCGCAACCGGGGTTCGGTCGGGCCGACGGCCAGCATTTTGGTTCGCTGCCGATGCTCCATGTCGCCGGCGTCGGCCATTGGTCGCCGCGGTGGCGGCTGGCCTTCGCGCTGGATGGCCTGATGACCGGACGCGGCCGGGCGCTCGACCTTGGCGTCCAAGTCAACTACCTGTGGTCGCCATCGATGTCGCTTTATGGCGGCTATCAGGTGACTGAAGCGTCGGGCGAGGCAGAGGGCTATTACGGCGCGGGGCTGAACAATCGCGCCAATTTCGGTCTGCGTTACCGCTTCTGATCGCTGCCGCTTGCGGCGCCGCAATAAGTTGGGGTAAAGTGCAATCAACTTAGGGCTTTGCCTGATATGCCGCGTCCGTTCTTCTTCTTTTTCGGCTTCTTCCGGCCATTGGCGGAAGAAGGCGATCGGCGCACGTAAAGACCCAAACCAATCGACCCCAACCGCCAGGCCCGAGAACCTGGCGGTTTTTTTTCGCCAGCGTCGCGGGTGGCAACAGGAGACCTGCCGTGGACGGAGCCACAAAGATGCGTTACATGACCGACGATCTGCGCATTCGCGAGATCAAGGAACTCTCGCCGCCGGCGCACCTGATTCGCGAGTTCCCTTGCACCGACGAACTCGGCCACGTGGTCTTCGATGCGCGCTCGGCGCTGCACGCGATCCTGCACGGCATGGACGACCGCCTGATCGTCGTCATCGGCCCGTGTTCGATCCACGATCCGAAGGCCGCGCTCGAATATGCCGCGCGACTGAAAGCCGAGCGCGACCGGTTGCGCGACGACCTGGAAATCGTCATGCGCGTGTACTTCGAGAAACCGCGCACCACGGTCGGATGGAAAGGCCTGATCAACGATCCCGATCTCGACGGCAGTTTCCGCATCAATCACGGCCTGCGCGTCGCCCGCGAGCTGCTTATGGACATCAACGCGCTCGGCTTGCCGGCAGGTTGCGAGTATCTCGACATGATCACGCCGCAGTACATCGCTGATCTGGTGAGCTGGGGCGCCATCGGCGCGCGGACGACCGAGTCGCAGGTGCACCGCGAACTGGCCTCCGGGCTGTCGTGCCCGGTCGGCTTCAAGAACGGGACCGACGGCAATGTGCGAATCGCCGCCGAGGCGATCCGCGCCGCGCAGCAGCCGCATCATTTCCTCTCGGTGACCAAGGGCGGTCATTCGGCAATCGTCTCGACCAAGGGCAACGAGGACTGTCACATCATCCTGCGCGGCGGCAAGGCGCCGAATTACGACGCGGCGAGCGTCGACGCGGCTTGCCAGGAACTGGCGAAAAACGGCCTGGCGCAGCGCCTGATGATCGATGCCTCGCACGCGAACTCGAGCAAGCGGCACGAGAACCAGTCGGTGGTCGCCGAACACATCGCTGCCCAGCTCGACGGTGGCGACGCGCGCCTGGTCGGCGTGATGATCGAAAGCCATCTGGTCGGCGGCCGCCAGGATCTGGTCCCGGGCAGGCCGCTGGCCTACGGCCAATCGATCACCGATGCGTGCCTCGGCTGGGATGACAGCGTCAGGCTGCTCGAGCGGCTTGCCGGCGGGGTGCAGAAGCGGCGGCTACGGGCAGCAAACACCCTGAGCAAGTAAGCCACTGGCGCGGGCCTGCGCCGGCGAACTTTGGCCAAGCGCAGCGTCAAGTCGATTTACGGGCAGCACCGCGGTCGCTGTGAATCGCGACGGCGCGCCGGCAGGGCGGCAACCGCCGTCACTTGACGAGATCGCGATAGGCGTGCCAGCTCGCGTGCCCGAGCAGCGGAAACACGATCACCAGGCCGATCATCAGCGTCGC
>JBFGOX010000502.1:0-2694 GCA_041565015.1 Burkholderiaceae bacterium | reverse complement strand
GCGCAGCAGCACCGCATCGCCGGGATGCTCGCCGAGCCACTGACTGGCCTGCTCGATACGCACCCGGTACGGCGGCGCGTCGATGCGCCCGTACAGGTCGACCAGGTCCGGATCCCAGCTTTCCTTCAGCGCCGACTCGATCAGCTCTGCGCCCACTGCGCCGCGACCGGCCGCGGCGAGCAGCCGCGCCGCCGCGGCGGCGAGTTCCGGCCGCCGCAGTTCCTCGTCCGGAATACGCCGGCACGCTTCAACCAACGCGTCCGCGTCGTGGCTCTGGTCGAGCAACCGGCCCCGATAGGCGGCCAGCCGGTAGCCCTGTGCCGAGATGTCGTGCAGCGCGCGCCGCTTGCCGAGCAGCCGCACGCCCTTGAGCACGTCGTCCCAGCGATGCGCCTGCGCGTTGACGCCGAGCGCGATCCGCGAGGCATGGATATGCCGGCCGCCGGCGCTTTGCAGCTCGGCGATGGCGCCCTGCGCGCGGTCGGTTTCGCGCGTCTCGGTCCACATTTCCGCGCTCGACACCAGCCGCGCCATCTTCACGCTGCGGTCGTCTTCAGCCTTGCGCAGCCACTCATCGCGCCGCTCGTACTCCTGCATCCGGTGCGCTGCACGCGCGGCCAGCAGCGCGGCAACGGCGGCGCTTTCCGGCGAATCCTGCGCCGCGTGCGCCGCGCGCTCGACGCGTGCGAAACGGCCTTCGAGCAGCGCCAGCAGCGCCGCGCGCAGCGTCTGCAGGCTGCCCATCACATCGCGGCCCGCCCGATAGGCGGCAACCCGACGCGGAAACTCGCCGAGCTTGTGCAGCAGCCGCGCCAGCCAGTACGCCACCAGCAGCAACAGCCCCAGAATCAACAGAAAGAAGTTCAGCGACAGGTCGATGCGATAAGGCGGCACGAACAGCGCCACGTTGCCCTCGTTGAACTGTGCGCCGAGGGCCACGGCCACGCCGACGGTGGCCAGCACCAGCAGCCAAAGCAGCATCCTCATCGGCCATCCCTGCGGCCGCGGGCCGGCCCCACGCGCTGCAAACCAGCGCCGACCTGCATCATGGACGCCGCACCCGTGCGGCGCGCGCGGCCGACTGGCTTTCGCTCAGCGTCGGCACATCCGCGGCCAGCACCGTCGTGTTCAGCTGCCGCAGCGTGTTCGCCGCGCCGGCGACCGAGGTGTGGCGGCCGTCGAAGTACAACGCCAGCAGCGTCTGCGCGCTTTCCACATCGGCGTGATAGAGCTTGTCATTGCGTGCCAGCAGCGCCAGGCGGGCGCCGAGCAACCGCAGCTTCAGCTGCTGGCGCACCAGCCGCCCCTGCTCGGTATTGAGCAGAAGCGCCTCGGGGGTCGCGACTTCGCGGATCCGGATCAAGTCGCCGAACTCCGCTGTCAACCACGCGCGAACGCGCTCCCACGCGCTCGGCGCCGGCGGCGCGCTCGCCGGCTCTGCCTTCTTCGCCGCTGATCGCGGCGCGGCCTTCGGTGCCGCTGGTGCCGGCACTGGCGGCGCTGCCGGCGTCGTGATCATCGGCCACACATCGGCGCCGGCGATCAGCTGGTCGAGGCGCAGCGCGATGCCGGTGGTATCGACCACCGGCACCGTGCGCAGCCTTTCGATATCGCGACCCAGTGCACGCCGCAGCGGCTGCCAGCGCGGCGCGTTGGCGGCGGCGAGCCGCGCGTCGGCCAGTTCGAGCGCTGCCAGCGCCGTGCCCGTCTGCCGCGTCAGCTGCAGGTCATGCATCGCCAGCGTGATCAGCCGTTCAACCTCGAGCAGCAGCGCTTCGTCGCGACTCGGCGGTGCAACCGGCGATGCGCTGTCGGCGCTTTCGACAACCGCCTGCTCGAGTTCGGCCAGCCGCTTCTTCGCCTCCTGCGCCTGGCTGGCTGCCGCTTCGGCGCGCGCAGTGGCCTCGGCTACCTCGCGTGCGCGCGCGTCTGCCAGTTGCTGCTGCAGCTTCGCCTCCTGGCGCAGTTCGAGAGCCAGATAGGCAGCGGCCAGTATCGCCGCGACCACGAGCAGCGTGACCACCGCTCGCCGGCGGCCGCGGCCTTGCCGCTCGGCGTCCGGCACCGGTCGCGGCGATGCGGCCGTCTCGTCAGCAGGAACTGGGTTCGATTCGTTCATTGCAGCGCAAGTCCACCGGTCGCGCGGGCAGGCAGCAGCCAAACGCTGCGCTCGAGCAGGGGCGATCGATGGCGCCGCCTCAGTGCTCGTCTCGCCCGCGGCGCTTGCCAGCGGCAGGTGCCGGCGATTCTAGCGGCTGGCTCTCGCGCAGCGCCGCGATCACGTCGGCACAGGCCGGTGAGCACAGAACGACGCTGGCAAATCCGGCCGCGCGCAGCGCCGCCGCGATGCGCGGATGTGCGGCCAGCGCCGGACCGGACCGCAGCGCCTGCAACACATCGGGCTGCACCGCAAGCGTGCTCTGCAAGGCCGCAACCGCATCGCTGCTGCTGACCACGCTGGCCAGTCCCGAACGCGCGGCGGCGGCCAGTTGCGCCCGCAAGGCGGAAGAGGGTTCAAAGGCGGTTCGCGAATAAACGGCCAGCGGTACGACGTCGGCGCCGGCCTCCTGCAGGCGATCGGTCAGCCAGTCGCGTCCGGACTGCGCGCGCAGCAGCAGCACGCGGCGCGGCCGCGGCCGCTGTTGCAGCACCGGCCACAGCGATTCGGAGCCGCCGCCCAGGCGCTCTTCGGGC
>JBFGOX010000501.1:0-2696 GCA_041565015.1 Burkholderiaceae bacterium | reverse complement strand
GCTGACGGTCTGGGGCCGCGACGAAGGCTGGGTGTGCCTGGTCGGTCGACGCGCCGGCTGAGACCGACGATCGACGGCCTCCGACCATGGCGCTCGCCACCCGCTGCCCGAATTGCCACGCGCTGTTTCGCGTGGTTGCCGACCAGTTGAAGTTGCGCGGCGGCCTGGTCCGCTGCGGCGCGTGCGAGCAGGTTTTCGATGCGATCGGCACGCTGAGCTACATCGACGATGCGGCGCTGTCGGCGACCGGCGCGGCGCCCATGGCCAGCGGGCCTGCCGCAGCCGCGCCACCTGCCGGCGCTGGCGCGAGCACGGTCGCGACCGCCTACGCGATGCAGCCAATCGAAGGCGCGCTGGCGCCGACACCGCGATCGGCGCCGCCCGAGCACCTGCTTTCGGTGACCGAACCGGCGGCGGAAGTGACAAGCGAACTACCCGGAGACGACGCCGATCGGTTCGCCGGTCAGCCGCCGGCGCCCACGTTGGCGGAAGCCGACGACGGTGTGCAGGCGCCGCCCGCCGAAGCCGCCGACGATGAAGCGCGCGTGGTGGCAGGAGCCGACGTCGAGCCGTCGGCCGAAGCGCAGGCACCGCCGGCGTTCCTGCGCGATGAAGATGCGCGGCGGCGGCGGCGCGGCTTTTCGATCGTGTTCGGCAGTGGCACGGTGCTGCTGGCGCTTCTGGCGCTTGTCCAGCTTGCCGTGATGTACCGCGCCGACATCCTCGTGATGTTCCCAGAGGCGCGGCCGGCGCTGACGCAGCTGTGCCGGGTTTTCCGCTGCACGGTGAACTGGCCGGCTCGAGGCGAACTGCTGGCCGTTGTCGGCAGCGAACTGCAGGCGCTGCCCGGCACCAGTGCCTTCGAACTGACCGCGATCGTTCGCAATCGCGGCAGCCACACGCTCGCCCTGCCCGCGATAGAACTGACCCTGACCGACACGCTGAACCGCATGGTCGCGCGAAAGGTATTTGCGCCGATCGACTATCTGGCCGCTGCGCCGGATCCCCAGGGCCGCCTGCTCGCGGGCGTTGAGGCGGGTGCCGACCTGACGATCAAGGTCGCGTTCGAAGCCCGCGGATTGAATGCCGCCGGGTTCGTCGTCTATCCCTTCTACCTTTGATGCAGAATCAGCCGCCGACGTCATTCAGCCATGGCCCCGGTCCCATGCGCGGTGGCCCCGGAACGCCAAGCGAATGAGCACACTGATCTGCGGGTCGATCGCGTTCGACTCGATCATGGTCTTCCGCGGCCGCTTCAAGGACCACATCCTGCCGGACAAGGTTCACATCCTGAACGTCGCCTTCCTGGTTCCGCAGCTGCGGCGCGAATACGGCGGGACTGCCGGCAACATCGCCTACAACCTGAAGCTGCTCGACGGCGACCCCTGGCCGATGGCTACGATCGGCAGCGATGCGTCCGATTATCTGCAGCGTTTCGATGCGCTCGGCATCTCGCGCACATACATCCGGCAGGTCGACGAAAGCTACACCGCGCAGGCATTCATCACGACCGACCTCGACGACAACCAGATCACCGCCTTTCATCCCGGGGCAATGTCGCATTCGCACCTGAACGAAGTGCCGGCCGACGGCTCGGTCAAGCTTGGCATCGTCGCCCCGGACGGCCGCGAAGGCATGCTCGCCCATGCCGCGCAGTTCGCCGAGCGGAACATCCCGTTTGTGTTTGACCCCGGCCAGGGCTTGCCGATGTTCGACGCCGATGAACTCGAAAGCTTCATCGCCCGCGCCAGGGTGGTGGTGCTCAATGACTACGAGGCACAGCTGCTCGCCGAAAAGACCGGCCAGAACATCGAGGCGCTGGCGCGCAAAGTCAGTGCGCTGATCGTCACTCGTGGCGGACAAGGCTCGGACATTTACGCCGAAGGACGGGCACTGCACATTCCGGTCGCGAGGACTCGGCGCATCGTCGACCCAACTGGCTGCGGCGATGCCTACCGCGCCGGCCTACTGTATGGCCTCATTAATCAATTGGACTGGGAAACGACCGGCCGTCTGGCGGCGACGATGGGAGCGCTGAAGATCGAGCACAGCGGTGCGCAGAACCATAGTGCGGACCGCGAAGAAATTGCCGCTCGGTTCAGCGACTCGTTCGGCTACCAACCGTGGTGATTCCAGCAGTTATAGACCGCTGCGACCAAGGACGATCAGCATCACATTGACGATCAGGATAACGGCGATCGGCGACAGATCGAATCCGCCGATCAGCGGCAGCGCCCGCTGAAACGGCGCCAAGAAGGGCCGCACCAGCATCGATACTGCGGGCGCGATCGGCGCATGCGGGTTCACCCAGCTCAGCACCACGTGCAACAGCGTCAGCCAGAGCACCAGGTAAAGCCCCCAGCGCAACAGTTGCACCAAGGCCATTAGCAGCAGCCCGAACCAAGGCCAGCTGCCGGGCCCGGCACCGATCAACAGCAGCCTCAAGGCGATGAAGGCAAGCGCGACCAGCAGCGCAGCCAGAAAGGCCGCCGTATCGAAGCGGCCGGACGCCGGTACCAGCCGCCGCAACGGCCGGACAAGCCAGTCCGTCAATGCGATCGCGAATTGCGCAAGCGGATTGCGCGCCGGCATGCCCAGGTAAGCCATGTAGGCGCGCGCCAGCAACGTCACGCCGATGATCACCGCCAGCGTTTGCAGCAGGAAGTCAGCAATCTCGACCAGAAGCATGACGGCGC
>JBFGOX010000500.1:0-2706 GCA_041565015.1 Burkholderiaceae bacterium | reverse complement strand
GCGCGAGCAGCGGCAGCGTCTCGTCGAAGATGCGTCCCTTGGACAGCGCAAAGGTGATCATGGCTTTTCTGCGATGGCGGCCACGCCATCGACGATCGACGATGCGCGCTCGCGCGCGGCGCCGTTCAGTCGCGGCCAGCCCATCTGGCCGCCGCAGGCGGCGTCATCTGTCATCCGTCATTTCACCCGTTCGATCTTCGCGCCCAGTGCAGCCAGCCGCTGTTCCATGCGATCGTAGCCGCGGTCGAGATGGTAAATGCGGTCGACGATCGTTTCGCCTTCGGCGACCAGCCCGGCGATGACCAGGCTCGCCGACGCGCGCAGATCGGTGGCCATCACATGGGCGCCCGACAGCTTCGGCACGCCGCGCACGATCGCCGTGTTGCCCTCGATATCGATCTGCGCGCCGAGCCGCTGCAGTTCGAGCACGTGCATGTAGCGGTTCTCGAAAATCGTTTCGGTGATGCGGCCCACCCCGTCCGCCACGCAGTCGAGCGCCATGAACTGCGCCTGCATGTCGGTCGGGAAGGCCGGATAAGGCGCGGTGCGCAGGCTGACGGATTTCGGCCGCCCACTGCCCCGGACGCGAACCCAGTCGGCGCCGACCTCGACCGACGCGCCCGCCTCGCGCAGCTTGTCGAGCACCGCATCGAGCGTCTCCGGCGCTGCGCTCGCGAGCCGCACGTCGCCGCCGCAGGCCGCCGCTGCGACCAGGAACGTGCCGCTTTCGATGCGATCGGGAAGCACGCGATGCTGCGCGCCGTGCAAGTTCTTCACCCCTTCGACGACGATACGATCGGTGCCCGCGCCGCGTACACGGGCGCCCATCGCGTTCAGGCAGCGGGCCAGATCGACGACCTCGGGCTCGCGCGCGGCGTTCTCGATCACCGTCTCGCCGTCGGCAAGCGTCGCCGCCATCATCAGGTTCTCGGTCCCCGTCACCGTGACCATGTCGGTGACGATGCGCGTGCCTTTAAGCCTTACCGCCTCGGCGATGATGTAGCCGTGCTCGATTTCGAGCCGCGCACCGAGCGCCCGCAGTCCCCGGATGTGCTGGTCGACCGGCCGCGCGCCGATCGCGCAGCCGCCGGGCAGGCTGACGCGCGCCTGCCCGAAGCGCGCCAGCAGCGGACCCAGAACCAGGATCGATGCGCGCATCGTCTTGACGAGTTCGTAGGGCGCCTCGACGGCGCCGATCTCGCTCGCCCGCATGGCAACCCGTTCGCCGTCGCGCTGCAGGCGCGCGCCCATGCCGGCAAGCAGCTTGCCCATGGTCGTGATGTCCGCGAGTTGCGGCACGTTGTCGAGCGCCAGCTCGTCGCCGGTCAGCAGGCCCGCAGCGAGGATCGGCAAGGCGGCGTTCTTGGCGCCGGCGATCTTCACCTCGCCGGCCAGCCTCTCACCGCCGGTGATTCTGAGCTTGTCCACCGTCAGACCGTCATTGGCCGCGAAGCGTGGAAAAGCCCGCACGGCGCGCGTATCGAAGAATCGAAGGGCATCAGGCATCTGCGGCTCCCGGTGGGGACGCCCGCACTGCGCGGGCGACTCGGCCGCTTGATGCCAGCCGCATGTGAAGCCGCCCGGAAGCGTTCGTGAAGCACGCGCGAAGTCATTGCAGTGCCTGCCACTCGGCCGGGGTCACCGCCTTGATCGACAGTGCATGGATTTCCTCGCGCATGCGGTCACCGAGCACGGCGTAGACCAGCTGGTGCCGCTGCACACGCGACTTGCCCTCGAAGGCGCGGCTGACGATCAGCGCGTCGAAGTGGCGACCGTCGCCCTCGACCTGCAGCTGCTCGCACTCGAGGCCTTCGGCTAGGTAGCGCCGGACATCCTCAACGGAAGGTTCCATTTGATCTTTCCAGTCAAAAGCGGATCTTGTAGCCGCGCGACAGCATGGCTAACGCCACCGCCGAGGCGGCCGCCAGCGCGACCAGCACTACGGCCAGGCTCACCCAGGGCGAAGCGTCCGACAGTGCGAAAAAGCCGTAGCGGAAACCATCGATCGTGTAGAAGAACGGGTTCAGGTGCGACACGGCCTGCCAGAACGGCGGCAGGCCATGCACTGAATAGAACACGCCGGACAAGAATGTCGCCGGCATGATCACGAAGTTCTGGAACGCCGCCAGCTGGTCGAACTTGTCCGACACGATGCCGGCGATCAGCCCGAGCACCGCGAGCAGCGCCGCGCCCAGCAGCGCGAAAACGAGGATCCACACCGGCGCCTGGATCGACATCGGCGCAAACCAGAATGTCACCGCCAGCACACCGGTGCCGACCACGGCGCCGCGCACCACCGACGCGAGCACATAGGCGAGAAAGAATTCGCGCACCGCAATCGGCGGCAGCAGCACGAACACCAGGTTGCCGGTGATCTTGCTCTGGATCAGCGACGACGACGAATTGGCGAAGGCGTTCTGCAGCACCGACATCATCACCAGCCCCGGGATGAGGAACGCTGTGTAACCGACGCCCGGGAACACTTCGACGCGGTCTTCGAGCACATGACCAAAAACGAGCAGGTACAGCACGCCGGTAAGCACCGGCGCACCAACCGTCTGGAAACTGACCTTCCAGAAGCGCAGCACTTCCTTGGCGAGCAGCGTGCGGAAGCCGGCAGCCGGCGACGCCACGGGGGCGCTGGGCTGTCCGCGCACAAGCGGCGGCGGCGCGACTTCTGCGGCGCCTGCAACGTCCCCGCCGACT
>JBFGOX010000499.1:0-2707 GCA_041565015.1 Burkholderiaceae bacterium | reverse complement strand
GGGGGCACGGCGATGAGCATGAGCCGCATCGGCATCATCGGGACCGGTAACATGGGCGGGGCGATCGCTCACCGCCTGCTCGATCTTGGTCTGGAAGTTTTCGTACGCGACATCCGGCGGCAAGTCGAGCGGCCGCTGGCCGATCGCGGCGCCCTGATCGCGGCGACACCAGCCAAGCTCGTGGCGCAGGTCGATGCAACGTTGATCGTCGTGGTCGACGCGCGGCAGATCGATGCCGTGCTATTCGAGGAAGACGGTTGCGCCGAGGCGGCGCTTGGCGCCGGCAGCGTCGTCTTGCTGTTGTCGACGATCGCACCGGCGGATGCGCGTCGCGTCGCCTCGCGGCTGGCAGCGCGGGGCGCATCGGTGCTCGATGCGCCGATTTCGGGCGGGCCGGCACGAGCGCGCGACGGCTCGATGTCGATGATGCTGGCCGGTGACGATGCCGGCTGCACGCGGGTGCGACCGCTGCTTGATCGCACCTGCGGCCGGGTTTTCCGCATCGGCGATGAACCGGGCCAGGCGGCCGCGATGAAACTGGTCAACAACCTGCTCGCCGGCGTGAATCTGGCCGCCGCCGCCGAAGCACTTTCGATCGGCCGGCGCGCCGGTCTTCACTCCCGGCAAATGCTCGAAGTGATCGCCGCCAGCTCGGGCGCCAGCTGGATGCTCGGCGACCGGGGCGCCCGCTGGCTGGCCGGCGACGACGCTCCGCGGGCGCATCTGGCGATCCTGGCCAAGGACCTCGAGCTCGTGCTGGCGCTGGCCGCCGGCCAGGCTTCGGCCGCGCCTATCGGCGAGGCGGCGCGACGCCGTTTTGTCGAAGCCCTGTCGGCCGGTATGGCAACCGCCGACGACTCGGCCCTGATCGCGCAGGCGCTGCTGCCGGCAAGCTGAAAGCGAGGGTTTTCCCGGCCGGCGTCCCCGCTTGCGATGCGCCGTCACGTTGACCGTATCGGGCGCTTCGTGCAGCATCGCCCGGCTGCACGCCAACGTGCGCAAAAACGTTCAAGGAGAGAATCGATGCTTCGTTTCGCACTTGCTTCACTGGTAGCGGTCGCGGCGACGTTCGCCGCACCGGTGCTCGAAGCCAAGTCCCTGCGCTGGGCCAGCCAGGGCGACATCCTGACCTTCGACCCGCATTCGCAGAACGAGGGCCTCAATAACACCGCCAACTCGTACATCTACGAACCGCTGATCGACTACAGCGAAAAATACGAGCTCGAGCCGGCGCTCGCCGTCAAATGGAGCACGGACACGCCGCTGATCTGGCGCTTCGAGCTGCGCAAGGGCGTGAAGTTCCACGACGGCACGCCGTTCACCGCCGCCGACGTCGTCTACTCGATCGAGCGGGCGCTGCACCCGAACTCGAACTTCCGCGCCTACACGACGGCGATCCAGGGCGCGCGCGCGGTCGGCGATCACACGGTGCTCGTCTACACGACCGTGCCCAACCCGGTGCTGCTGCGCCAGCTCACCGAGCTGCGCATCATGAGCAAGGCCTGGTCGGAGAAGCACAAGGTCACCGCGCCGACCAACTTCGTGCAGAAGGAGGAAAGCTATGCGGTGCGCAACACCAACGGCACCGGCCCTTACATGCTGAAGTCGCGCGAGGTCGACATCCGCACGGTCTGGGTCGAGAACCCGAACTGGTGGGGCAAGGGCACGAAGAAGGGCAACGTCACCGAGATCGTCTACACGCCGGTGAAATCGGATGCCACGCGCACCGCCGCGCTGCTGTCCGGCGAGCTCGATTTCGTCCTCGACCCGCCGCCACAGGACCTGGCGCGCATGCGCGCGGCGCCGAACATCAAGATCGTCGAGGGCGCCGAGAACCGCACCATCTTCCTCGGCTTCGACCAGCACCGCGACGAACTGCTGTACTCGGACGTCAAGGGCAAGAACCCGTTCAAGGACCTGCGCGTTCGCCAGGCGCTCTACCACGCGATCAACATCGAGGCGATCCAGAAGGCGGTGATGCGCGGCTCGTCCGATCCGACCGGCGCGATCATGCAGCGTTCGGTCAACGGCTGGACCAAGGAAGCGCACGAGCGGCTGCCGTACGACCAGAAGAAGTCGCGCGAGCTGCTGGCCGCCGCCGGCTATCCGAACGGTTTCTCGTTCACCCTGGACTGCCCCAACAACCGCTACATCAACGACGAAGACATCTGCAAGGCGCTGGTGACGATGTGGGCGCAGATCGGGCTTAAGGTGAGCCTCAATGCGATGCCGCGTGCGACCTACTTCCCGAAGATCCAGAAGTACGACACTTCGGCCTATCTGCTCGGCTGGGGCGTGCCGACCTTCGACGCGTTGTATTCGCTGCAGTCGCTGGCGCGCACGGTCGGCAAGGACGGCGACGGCAACTTCAACCTCGGACGGGTCAGCGTGCCGGAGTTTGACAAGCTGGTCGACGCGATGAAAAGCGAGGTCGACCAGAAGAAGCGCAACCAGCTGATCGCCGACGCGCTGATGATCCACAACAGGAACATCATGCATATTCCGCTGCACAATCAGATGATTCCGTGGGCGATGCACAAGAAGGTCAACGTCGTGCACCGGGCGCAAAACCGGCTCGAAGCGCGCTGGGTGCGGATCGACTAGTGAGGTGCTGACAGCGCTTCCAGTCGATTGCCTCGGGGGTCGACTTCGGCGCAGCGGCAGTTTGGAAGGTGCGCGCGAGCGCACCTCGGGTCGCAGATAGACG